>CAIUKU010000297.1 GCA_903899825.1 uncultured Bacteroidales bacterium
CTTTTCACATTTATTAAATATGCTTTGCTGTTGTGTGTAGCGGTATACTTACTTATAGCCTTCATTCCGAGAATTTATGATGTTCCTCAGTTACAAAAACGTGAAGGCACACAATATTGGGATTTACCGACAGGTTCAAAGATAGCCTACACATTAGTATCTGCCAAAGGCACAAAGAAACCGCATCCAATTATTTATTTGCAAGGAGGACCTGGAGGATTTATCTCTAATAGAAATATTAAAATATTAGCACAGCTTTCAGAAGATGGATACAACATTTATTTATATGACCAAATTGGTAGCGGGCAATCGGATAGATTGACAAACATCAATGACTATACTGCTGACCGACACAAAAAAGATTTGGAAGAAATAATAAAGAAGATTGGCGCAGAGAAAGTAATTCTAATCGGACAATCATGGGGTGCTATTCTTGCGACTTTATTCATTGCTGACAATGCGGAAAAAGTTCAAAGGGTTATTTTCACAGGGGCAGGTCCTATTCAACCAATGCGTCAGGAATTGCTAAGCACCCATCCACCTGACAGTTTAAACTTGAGGAAACCACCTTACTCAAACAATGAGGCAAATGATAAATCAAAAAACGTCAGAACAAATGTAGTTAGCTTTTTAGCAAAATCCTTCGGTATTAAGCTTGCATCTGATAGAGAGGCGGATGACTTTCAAACTTATCTTAACAATGAATTGAACAAAGCGACCGTGTGCGATACTTCCAACGCATTGAAAGCGGAAGGTGGTGGAGGTTTTTATGCTCAGGTAATGACTGTGCGGAGCTTCAGTGAAATTAAAGACCCAAGACCAAAACTAAAAGGCTCGAAAATTCCAATTCTGATTATGAAAGGACAGTGCGACAATCAACCATGGGGTTTTGTGAATGAGTATTTAGAACTCTTCCCAAATCATCAATTGAAAATTATACCCGATGCAGGACATTCAATTTCAGTAGAGCAACCGGAATTTTATCTAAAAACTATTCGTGACTTTTTGAATCAGGATATACATTCCGCAAACTTTAGCGGACAATAGCACGAACCGCTAACACGGGCTTTGAGTTAGTGGGCGGACAGTGTGAATAGAAACAATTGTGCTATGAATAAACTTTGGTGCTGGCAGACAGTTTTCGGTTTCAAAAGCCCACCAACGCAAAGCCCGAAACCGCCGGTGGCATACATTTAAATCCAATCAAACAGAAATTTATTCATTAAACGATAAGACACTATGAAAACAATTCAGTTATTTATTCTAATTCTACTAGCATCTCTTTTGTCTAGTTGTCTTGAAAATCACAAAAAACCAATTATAAATATTGAAAATGGTAAAGTAGGAATGATCGGCTATGGTTCTTTGATTTCTAAACAAAGTATGGAGAGTACATTACTAAGAAAATATCAAGACTCTATATATTTGGTTCATCTAGAAGGTTTTCAAAGAGAATGGAATAGTGTATTGTCTAATTACGACACTAGCTACTCAGAAGATGCTTTAAAGTATGATGGATTTTATATACGAGAAAAAGATACCATTCCTTTTGAAAAAATAATCTTTCTGAATATAATGGCTCAAAAAGAAAGTAGTATGAATTGCGTTCTATATTTCATTACACCAGA
>CAIUKU010000298.1 GCA_903899825.1 uncultured Bacteroidales bacterium
CTTATTTTTTTGTAGGTTTGTAGAAAACTTAGATTAAGTGAGTAGATATTTTTTACATTTAGCTTATAATGGTAAGAATTTTCATGGATGGCAAATTCAAAAAAATGCCATTACTCTTCAACAAGTTCTAAATGAAACGTTAAGCTTATTTTTTAATTCAAAAATTGAACTTACTGGTGCCGGTAGAACAGATACTGGTGTGCATGCAAAAGATTTCTATGCCCATTTTGAATTAAACACTGAACTAAATCAAATTGATATTCCCCGAATTGTTCATAAAATAAATGGATTTCTTAATGCTGATATTGTTATATACGATATTATTAGGGTAAAAGATGATGCACATGCACGTTTTGATGCCATTTCAAGAACTTACCTTTATTATGTTGGCAGACAAAAAAATGTATTTGATTTTGATTATTACTATAATCTATATGGGAATCTGGATGTAGAGGCCATGAATGAAGCTGCTGAAATATTATTGAGTTATACTGATTTTTCATGTTTTTCAAAATCAAATACGCAAACCAAGACGAATAATTGTAAAATTATAACTGCATTTTGGAAAGAACAAGCTGATAAATTGGTTTTTACAATAACTGCTGACCGTTTTTTAAGAAATATGGTGAGAGCTATTGTAGGAACGCTTCTTGATATTGGTTTTCATAAAATAAATATAGAAGATTTTAAAATAATCATTGAAAATAAAAACAGATCAGATGCTGGCTATTCAGTCCCTGCAAAAGCGTTGTTTCTTGCTAAAATTGAATATCCCGCATCAGTCTTTTTAAAACAATAATCGCATAGTTATAAGTAATTTGTCTTTTTTGTTTAAATTTGTCATTTATTTCACATAAAATAAGTTAATTTATGAAAAAAATTATCGTTTTTTTAGTATTATATATTTGTTTAATAACTTATAAATCATCATATTCACAGCTTATTAATAAAAATATTCAATCTGTAAACAATGATAATTATCCTGTTATCATCAAGCCTATTTCCACAAAAGATTCAATTAACTTATGCAATATTCCTGCTTTAGAGGTTCCTGCTTTTTATAAATCAATAAATTCATCTCTCTTACCTAGTTCAATTGATAATTCTATTTATTCATGTTTTCGTCCGATAACTTGGCAAAGTGGTTATGAATGCGGACAAACAGCAGGTATTGCTTTTGTTTTTACTTATGAGATTAACCGCTTAAGAAATCTTGCTGCTAATTTAATAGAAAATCAATATCCTACGCATTTTTCATGGAATTTTCTGAATGATGCTTATAATTATACCGGAGTTAGTTTTTTTGACACCTGGGAAATAACCAGAACTTGTGGAACACCTAATGTCGTAGACTATGGAGGTGCTTTGAATACTGGTGGGGAAAAACGCTGGATGACTGGTTATCAAAAATATTACAATGGTATGAAAAATCGTATTTCTGGTGTTTATTCTATCAGATGCGATACTCCAGATGGTCTTGCAGTTCTTAAACATTGGTTTAATGATCATTTAGATGGATCACCATTGGGAGGTATTGCAAGTATGTATGCACAATATTGTGCTCCAAATACTACATTGCCAATTGGAACTCCTGAAGCTGGAAAAGCTTTAATTTCAAGCTGGGGTAGTAGTCCTTCTCATGCATGGACAATTGCCGGTTACGATGATTCTATCAGATATGATTATAACAACGATGGTCATTATACTAATAATATTGACATTAATGGAGATGGTATAGTTAATATGAAGGATTGGGAAATTGGGGGATTGAAAATTGCAAACGGATATGCTGGTCCTAATTGGGGGAATGGAGGATTTTCGTATATGATGTACAAATCTCTGGCTGAAAGTATTTCGAATGGAGGTATCTGGAATTATTCTGTTTATGTTGTAAAAGCAAAGCAAACACAAACGCCTCAACTTACAATGAAAGTAAATTTAAAACACAATAAAAGAAATCAAATCAAAGTAATTGTAGGTGTAAATCAGGATCAAAATGCGGCAAGACCTTCAAAAAGAATTGATTTCCCAATTTTTAATTACCATGGTGATACATTAGGAATGCAGGGAGATTTAACTGAAACAGGTAAAAGTATAGAATTCGGTTTAGATGTTACACCTCTTTTAAGTGAAATCAATATCGCTCAAAATGCAAAATTTTTTCTGGAAGTAATAGAAAAAGATCCTGCTGCTAGTGGAAGTGGAGTTATAAATAGCTTTTCTTTGATTGATTACACAGGAACACCCATTGAAACAAATTATTTGACACCAAATGTTACGCTTATTAATAATGATACTACCCGATTATCTATCACAAAAGCAATTGTTTTTAATAAAATCAATATTAAAAATGATAGTATGCTGGCAAAAGTCTACCAACCTTATTCACACCAATTAAATGCTGAAATTGGAACATTGCCTTATAAATGGGATTTGAAGATGGATTATAGTGAAACAATTTTAAACACTGCATTTCCAAGCTTTACAAATCAATCTTTGAATATCGGAAGTAGTGGATACATTGTTCAGAATCTGAATTTTTCGTTTCCTTTCTATGGAAAATCTTATAATCAGATTTATGTTTATGCCGGTGGTTACATTAAATTTGACAATTCATTGTACTCATTCCCTTATTTAATTGATGCTGGTTTACTATTCAGAAGTCATAAAATGATTGCTCCTTTTTTAGCAAATTTTACATTTGGATCAGGACAAGGTATTTGGTATCAGGGAGATGAAAATTCTGCTTGTTTTAGATGGAAAGCAGGTATAAATGGTCAATCCGGCTCAAATGTTAATGTTGCATTGAAAATATTTCCAAGCGGTAAAGTAGAGTTTTATTATGGCAGTATCAATGTTAGTGGAAGTTGGATTTCTGCGCTTTCTGGTGGAGATGTAGTTAATTATCAACTTACTACTTTGTCGAATGGCTTTTTGTCGAATACGGTTGAAAAAAAAGTTGAACTGTTGCCACCTGATTATCCTGATGCAATGTCAATCACAGAATCAGGCGTATTTTCGGCATTACCCACTCGTTTTCATAATACAAATATTAAATTTAAAGTTACAGATAACAATAATATAACTGTTGTTAAAAGTATTCCCTTCAAAACAAAAGGGCTATTAATTGAGTACATTGTAAATGCAGGGAATGATACTATAATAAATGCCAATGATACCGTATATTTAACTGCAAAAATAAAAAATATCGGATTAAATGCAGTTTCAAATGTTAATATGTACCTTCAATCACAAGATACGTTGATACAAATTATTGATAGTGTTGAAAATATAAGTTTACTAACAGGCGGTGATACCCTAATATTACCAAATGCATTCAAATTTAAAGTTGCAAATAATGTACAGGATGGGCATTTTATTGATTTATTGACTAAAATGATTACATCAATAGATACTTTTGAACGTCATATAGAATTGAGAGTTAATTCATTCCTGTTAAAAACAGGTAATATTACTTTTACAGATGGTAACAATAATATTCTTGAACCTAATGAAACAGCTGCGATGATGCTTGAAATTAAGAATATTGGTGGTGCAACAGCAAGCAATTTACATCTTGTTTTGTCAAGCAACGACCCTTATATTACACTCAATCCAGGATCGGCTAATATTGATACAATTCTGCCATTTTCTTCCAAAAATGCTTTCTTTATTATTACAACAGCACCAAATACGCCTTCACATCATTTAGTTGTCTTAAATGCATTAATTACAGGAAGCAATAACTTTTCATTTACTACTTTTTTTTATATAGAAATGGGTAGTGGAATGGAGGATTTTGAAACAAATGACTTTTCTAAATATGCATGGAATCATGGTGGGAACTTACACTGGTTCACTTCTGACAGTTTAAAATACCAGGGTAATTATTCCGCTAAATCGGGTTATATTACTCATAGTCAGACTTCTTTTATTGCTGTAAATCAATTTGTATTAGCAGATGGGTTTATACGTTTTTTTAAAAAAGTATCCAGTGAACGGGATAATACAAACCATAATTATGACTATCTTGCTTTTTATATTGATGGGATTGAAAAAGCACGCTGGGATGGTGAAATTGACTGGAGTCAGGAGAGTTTTGCTGTAAGTTCAGGAAATCATACTTTTAAATGGACTTATGTGAAAGATTATAGTGTTAATACAGGTGCTGATTGTGCTTGGTTAGACAATATTATTTTTCCGCTTCATGGTGATCCGAATCCGAATTTAAATATTACGCCTTTAGTAATAAACAAAACCATTGGCATTAATGCAATGGATACTTCAATGATAAACATTACAAATTCTGGCCTTGATTTAGTTATTTATACATCTGATTTTAAATTTTTTAACTCAACAACAACTCCATGGGTAAGTTGTGGTATTGGAGCGGGTGGTATAAATGCCAATGAAACGCAACATTTAATACTAAATTTTGATTCTCATTCACTTCAGGAAGGGAATTACAATTGTGAAATGAAAATGATCAGTAATTTTGTGAATCAAACGATAATACCTGTAAATTTATTTGTTACAGATTTATCATCTGCGAATGAATTAAAAAATAAGAAATATACTTTAAGTTGTACTCCCAATCCATTTACAAATGAAACAAATATTCATTTTTCTTTGCATGAAAATGCAGTAACATCAATTATAATTTATGATTATACAGGAAAAGAAGTAAAAAAACTTATCCCTTTCACATATATGACCAAAGGCGATTATACGGTTATATGGAATGTTAATGATGGAAATAATTCAACTTCTAAGCAAGGCTTTTATTATTGTAAATTAAGCATTGGAGATAAAGTGTATACTCAAAAAATGATTGTTATTAAATAATATGGTATTCAGCAGTAGTTTGTTTTTATTGTATTTTTTTCCTTTATTTCTGATTATATATTTTATAAGTCCTTATAAATTAAGAAATTTAGTAATAGTACTGGC
>CAIUKU010000299.1 GCA_903899825.1 uncultured Bacteroidales bacterium
AGTTGAGAAAAACAAAAAACGATTTTTAAATACATTTTCTTACAATACTAAAATTCAGGATTTTATTAAAGAGAAAAAGATATCTCCCAAAAATGAAAATGACTTAATTCTATTTCTAACTTATATTGATTCAATTAATTAAATTTTAATCATTTAACAAATTTGAAAAAAAAATTATTTAGTTTAATACTTTTATTTAGTTGTCCATTTTTTCTTTTCAGTCAAATTACAAAAGATACACTGAAATTATTCAATACCAAAGAAAAGCAAATCAAGGGATGGAGTTTTGGTGCAATTCCTGCAATTGCATTTGATTCAGATATTGGATTCAAATATGGAGCAGTTTTAAACCTTTTTGATTATGGAAACGGCAGCATCTATCCGGCATATCGTCATTCCATCTATTTCGAATGGTCAAGAACAACAAAAGGCAGTGGAATCAATCAAATTACTTATGATTCCAAACATCTCATAAAAGGTATCCGCTTTACCGGTGAAATAAGCTTTTTTCAGGAACAGGCTTTGGACTTCTATGGATTTAATGGTTACCAAGCTTATTATAATCATGTTTACGAAAATGATGATCCTAACAACCCGGATTATCTGTCACGCATGTACTACCGTATCGACAGGCAATTATTCCGTTTCTCATTTGATTTTTTAAGTTTAAGGAAAGAGAAAGCTTTGCAATGGGTGTTGGGGTATGGT
Source organism: uncultured Bacteroidales bacterium (assembly GCA_903899825.1). Lineage (GTDB taxonomy): Bacteria > Bacteroidota > Bacteroidia > Bacteroidales > JACABE01 > JACABE01. The sequence goes on from CAIUKU010000299.1 coordinate 709, forward strand.
TTGTATGATATTAATATCGGAAAAGTAGATATTAACAGTCTGAATGAAGGAAGAGATGCGGATAAACTTCTTCCTTCAGTTGATACCACTACAAGCTTGTTTGAGAAATATAAAAATTGGGGCATAATTCCTAAAAATCAGGAAAATGGAGGAAGTACACAAATCATTAAAATTGGTATTGTTTTTGACACACGGGATAACGAATCAAATCCAATGCATGGTATATGGACAGAAGCTTTATTATTACTTTCACCTTCTCTTATTGGGAATACTTACAATTATTCACAATTTGCAATCAGTCACCGTCAATATTTTACTTTAAAAAAAGAAGTGCTGAATCTGGCATGCCGCATTGCATATCAGGGAAAAATAAGCGGTGAAATGCCCTTTTATATGTTGCCTTTCTTATTTGCATCCAATAAACCTACACGTGATGGTTTAGGTGGAGCTAAAACAGTTAGGGGTGTATTGCGCAACAGATTGGTTGGAGAAGGAATGTTCTATGGTAATTTCGAACTTCGTTGGAAATTTTTACGAACACGTTTATTAAAACAAAATTTTCATATTGCAAGCAGCACTTTCACTGATATTGGGCAAGTAATTCAATATTATAATTTTATAAAATCAAATATCCCACAATATTATAACATTGATTCAAATAATGAATCATTGCATTTCGGCTATGGTTGTAGTTTACATTTTGTGTTAAATTCAAATTTTGTATTAAATTTTACCTATGGCAAAGCCAACGATCCACAAGACGGTAATTCAGCCTTCTACATCAATCTGAATTATTTATTTTAAACATGGAATAGATTCCTTTTTTATTTTTTTCTTCTGAGTAATTCCTCAGTCTCAAAAAAAATGTAAATTTGTAAAATATTATTTTATCAACTAAGCTTTAGGTATGAAGACAAAAGAAGAAATTGTTGAAAATTGGCTACCACGTTATACAGGAACTGAATTAAGTGATTTTGGCGAATATATTTTACTGGTAAACTTTTCAAAGTATGTTGAAATGTTTGCTGAAAAATTTAAAGTCGCTGTCAAAGGTAACGAAAAAGCTATGCAAAGTGCTACAGCTAACAATATAACAATTATAAATTTTGGAATGGGAAGTGCCAATGCTGCAACAATCATGGATTTATTAAGCGCTATACATCCAAAAGCAGTATTGTTTCTTGGAAAATGTGGTGGTTTAAAAAAGAAAAACAACCTGGGCGATTTAATACTTCCGATTGCTGCCATCAGAGGAGAAGGAACTTCCAGAGACTATTTCCCAAAGGAAGTACCTGCTTTACCTGCTTTCAACTTACAGAAAGCGATTTCAACAACCATTCGCGACTATAACAGAGATTACTGGACAGGAACTGTATACACTACCAACAGAAGGGTGTGGGAACATGATGACGAATTCAAAAACTACCTGCGTAAAATGCGGAGCATGGCCATTGATATGGAAACAGCTACAATTTTCATCGTAGGCTTTTACAATCATATTCCTTCTGGTGCTTTATTATTGGTTTCCGATCAGCCTATGATTTCAGAAGGTGTTAAAACTGAAGCCCTCGACAGAAAAGTTTCAGAAACTTTTTTAGCAGAACATCTGGATATTGGTATTGACTCTTTAAAACAATTGATCAATAAAGGACAAACAGTCAAGCATTTATATTTCGACTACAATAATCAGTATTAGAAGTAAGTTAATAAATACAATAATTTTTCTAAAGAAGATACCTAATAATTCATTTCAAATGTAAGAATTCTATTAAAAATAAT
>CAIUKU010000300.1 GCA_903899825.1 uncultured Bacteroidales bacterium
CAATTCATCTATAAGTTGCAGATAATGGATAAACTTATTTCCGGCTTTTTGAGCTAACGAACCTGATAATTCACAATATTTCTTGTAAAATGAATCTTTGTAAAAGGTATATTTATCTGGGTTAAAATATGTCAGATAACAAGCCATAGTTCTTTCATCCTGAAAATGAGATAATTTATCATTTTCTTTGATTGACTTATATAATTCCTTAGTTTTTGAACTAAAAGAAAGCATCCTTTCATCTAAGGGAATACTTTCATCAAATAATGTTTTAAAGCAAGTTCTTAACTCTTCCGGTTTATCTTTTGCAATATCTTTTAAAACACCAATTGCATTATAATACATCAGATTAGAATAGTCGATGCTTTTAATTTCCTGATAAAAATCTGAAGCATTCAAATCAGGTCTTCCTTTATACTTTTCTAACAATTCCCATTTATACAACTCATCTTTAAATCCGTTTTTAAGAATTAAGCTTTTATAATTGGAAATCATTTCTAAAACTGGATTAATTCCCTCTTTTTCAACAATAACAAAATCAGGACTCAATTTCTTTAAATAATTCCGGGCTTCCTCTGCACCTAATTTTGCATGAGATAATTCTCCATTTCCTGCACTTTCATATGCATGCATTATTACTAATTTGGGAGGATATTTCTTACCATTATAAACCAAATCATATTTTCTCGATTTGGTTAAAGGCCATTCTATCCCTCTTTGATCGATTCTTTCAATTGCTTTTAAAACATGCTCTTTGGTAATATTTTTGGGTATCATTTCTTCTTACTTTCTTTGACAAATTCAATATACTCTTCAATTGTATTCTTATAGAACTCTTTAATCATACTCGGCTGATGAGGAAATGGATAGAAATCTCTGTTTATTTTGTTGTCTTTGGCTTCACAAATTTTGAATTTTCCATCAGTAATTTTAGTTTTAGAATTATAATTCCAAAATTCTCTGACTTTTGCCTTATCTTCAATAAGCAATTGTAAAACTGGTTCTCCCAGTGTAATTATTATACAATCTTTATATGATTGTAGTTCCTCTTTCAATAATTCAAGATTAGGAAGCAAATGTGCGAATAAAATATCCATTGTAGTTGCCGGAGGATAAGTATAAAAATATTTAAAAATATTTGTAGCATACACATTATCAATTTCTAATCCTAATTTTTTACATACAAATTCTATATATTTCCTTAAGGAATTTTGCTTATCAAGGTTAAGCGTAACTGTGATTTTTTCTCTGGATTTCTCATTTTTAACCGTTGGATCTTGTCCAATAATTATCAACTTGATTATATCAGATCCAATAAATGGCTTGATGACTGGTAAATCTTTACTTATTTGATTGTTCTTAAAATCTTTGTTTACTTTCAATTCATCTCTGATTTCTTTGGCTTTTTCTATTATTTCTATTATTTCCATAATATTATTTTAAAACTACAATTGTGTAAAGTTTATCATTTTATCTTAATGCTCCATTGTAAAAAAATCCGCCATTAATTCTGCCTGTTTTAATACAGTTTCAATTGCTTTTGCTTGTTTGTCCGGAGGATAACCCCATTTAGTAAGCGTTCTTTTTACAATTACCATCAATTTTGCCCTGGCACTTTCCCTAATCGTCCAGTCAATGGTGGCATTAGCTCTTACTTTGTCTGTGATTTCCCTTGCAATTTCTTTCAATTGTTCATCACCCAATATCTTTACAGCACTGTCGTTTACTTCCAGTGCATTGTAAAATGCCACTTCATCTTTTGTTAAACCCAGTTTTTCGCCTTCTTTGTCGGCTTCTTTGATATCTTTTGCAATATTGATAAGTTCCTGAATGATTTCAGCTGTTGTCAATAAATTATTCTGATAACGTTTGATAGCACTTTCCAGCATTTCCAGTAATTTCCTGCTTTTAACAAGATTGGTTTTTGTCCTTGTTTTTATTTCATCATTCAAAATTTTCTTCAGCAATTCTATTGCTAAATTTTTGTGCTGCATTCCCTTAACTTCCAATAAAAATTCATCAGAAAGAATTTCCAATCCCGAAATTTCGGGCTTATCAATACCGGCTGCATCAAAAATATCAATTACCTGATCGCTGCTCAATGCTTCATCTACAATTTGTTTGATGGCAGTTTCTATGTCAAGGTCTGTTCTGCCACCACCTGTTCCTCCAAATTTATACAATCTTGCTTTTACAGCCTGAAAGAATGCTATTTCAGGTAAATGAGATTGTACTTCTTCTCTTGTTATACATAATGAAAGTGCCTGACTTAATAAACTTACTTCACGTATAAACCGCTCTTTGCCTTCATGTAATCCTAAAATATGTTCTTCGGCTTGCAGTATGATAGATAATTTTTCCTTAGAATCAACGATGATGAAACGCTTATAATTAAACTTTAAGGAATTTTCATAATAAGCATCCGGTTCTTCCACTAAAATATCTTTTCTGGTGCTGCTATCTTCGGCGAACATTTGTTTGATAACTTCCAGTTTTTCCAAAAATACATCAACTGCTTTTGCAATATTTTCGGCAGGTTCACCCTTGCCACCTGCAGAACTGTAAAATGAAAGTGCTTTTTTCAGATCAATGCCAATACCTAAATAATCAACCACCAAACCACCGGGTTTGTCTTTAAATACACGGTTTACCCTTGCGATAGCCTGCATCAGATTATGACCCCGCATGGGTTTGTCAATATACATAGTATTCAGACAAGGTGCATCGAAACCCGTTAGCCACATATCCCTTACAATTACAATTTTCAATTCATCATCCGGATCTTTCATCCTTTCCGATAAATCTTTCCGTTGTTGTTTGGTAGTATAATGTCTTGCTATCTCAGGACCATCGGCACTGTTGCTTGTCATTACAACCTTGATGCTGCCTTTTGACATATCCTCGCTATGCCATCCGGGACGCAATTCAATAATCTCTTTATAAATATCTGCAGCGATTCTGCGGCTCATGGCTACTATCATTGCCTTGCCTTCAAAAACAGTCTGGCGTTTTTCGAAATGGGTAACAATGTCTCTTGCCAGATTTTTTATTCTATCTTCATTACCCACAATCGCCTCTAGTTTTGTCCATTTGGCTTTTGCTTTTTGCTTTTCGCTTACTTCTTCATCAGTTTCCAATTCTTTATCAAACTCTTCAATCAACCTTTTTCCTTCCGCATCCAGATTCACTTTAGCCAGTCTGCTTTCATAGAAAATTCTCACAGTGGCACCATCTGTTACCGCATCTTTAATATCGTAACGATCAATGTAATTTCCAAAAACATGGGGTGTATTTACATCTGTACCTTCGATGGGTGTACCTGTAAATCCTATATAGGTTGCATTGGGTAAGGCATCCCGCATGTATTTTGCGAATCCGTATGCAATGCGTTTCCCTGTTACTTCTTTGGTTTCTTTATCTATTTCATCCAGCAATTTTGCTTCAAAACCATATTGGGTTCTGTGGGCTTCATCCGCTATTACTACGATATTCCTTCTGTCTGAAAGTTGGTCGTATACTGAACTTGTTAATATATCCGGCATAAACTTCTGAATGGTGGTAAACACTATGCCACCACTGGCCACTTTGAGCAATGCTTTCAAATGTTCTCTATTTTCGGCTTGTACCGGCTCCTGGCGAAGCAATTGAACAGAAGCGGCAAAAGTTGCAAACAGCTGATCATCCAAGTCATTGCGGTCAGTAATTACTACAATGGTTGGGTTTTGCATTTCGGCTGCAGTAATAAGTTTTCCCGAATAAAAAACCATGCTCAGACTTTTGCCTGAACCTTGTGTATGCCAAACCACACCCCCTCTTTTATCTCCAACCTCACCCCGGCCCTCTCCAAAGGAGAGGGAGGGAAAGCCAGATGCTCTTATAGTTGATACGACAGCTTTATTTACTGCATAATACTGATGATAGGCAGCCAATTTCTTTTCTGTTACTATTTGCGTGATCCCGGTTTTTGCATCTTCTCTTTTTGTTTTCTCAAATACAATAAAATTCCGGACCAAATCCAATAAGGTAGAAGGTTGTAACATCCCTTTCAACAAAGTATCCAGTTGTGGCTTAAAGCGGGAAGCTTCTTTCAAACCATCCGCTGTCTTCCAGGTCATATAACGGTTTAAATCGGCTGAAACGCTACCTGCTTTGCATTCCAGACCATCTGATATAATACAGATGGCATTAAAAGTAAATAAACTAGGGATGATTGCTTTATAGGTTTGAATTTGTTTAAATGCAGACCGTATATTCGCATTTTCATCTGTAGGATTTTTCAGCTCAATTACCACCAAAGGCAAACCATTTACAAAAAGCAATACATCGGGCCGCTTATTCCGGTTATTTTCGATAATGGTATATTGGTTGACGATCAGATATTGATTATTAGCAATATCTTCAAAATCTATCAAGGCTATTTCGTGGCTGCGTTCATAGCCATTTTGCTGATATGGTATTTTTACTTTTTCCACGAGAAGTTTATGAAACTCCTCGTTGTTGTGCAATAAAACCGGAGAATAAATACGCAAGACTTTCTGAACAGCCGCTTCCTGAGCTTCTGCCGGAATGTGAGGATTGATTTTAGCAATCGCATTTCGCAAACGATTGACTAAAACAATCTGGCTGAAACTTTCCCTTTCGCAAAACAAACCTTCGGGAGAAAGTTCTTTGCCATTGGCGTATTCCCAGCCTTGCGATTGCAGGATTTCGATGGTGGATGACTCTAGGATATCTTCGGTAATTGGTTTCATTTTGTTAATTATTTCAAATTAGAATAAATATTAACATAATATTTGTACATTTTAATAAAAATTGTATTATTTTTGCATCGCTCATCTTTCCAAAATAGGAAGAAGGAGTTTCGAGGCTCGATATATCCAGATATATACCGAGCCTTGCGGTTTTAAAACACTTCCGGTAATTTTTTTTTCAATTTCTTCATCATTTTTTTTTCTCCATAATCTCTGTTCAGATAATGAGCACTTAATAAATAATAGTCTAAGCCAGTTTTTTGCGGTTCCAATACGATAACATATTTTTGTTCTAAGTCGTAAACATAGGTTATTGTTATATCTTTCCTTTTTTTCAAATCCCTTTCCTGAACACTGAAAATCTCAATTTTATTTTTTTTATTTTCTTCAATATGGAATTTTATCCAATGTAAGCGCATAGAACGATCTTTTTCAAAAACACGTTTATTATATTTAATGCCATCAGGATTTTCTATTTCAATTTCCTCCCGTGTAAGGTGATTAAACAAAGTACTCATAGTCGCTTCACCTTCAATTAATATCGGGCGGATTTGTTTTGTGCGAAATTTAAAGTTTGGATTGTTTTCGATATCACGCATGAATATAGCACGTAATGATTTTGCACGCTCGTTTACTGACAAGTGCATTATTTCTAGCAAATCAGGATATTTCTTTAACAAATTAGTTGGCATACCTTACTACTTTAAATCAATGAAAAACAAATTAAACTTTTCTGCATTTTTTGGGGTAGATTGAGTAAGCTCAATTTTTGCATGCGTTTCTATTTTTTTAATCAGATTGGTTTTTGCTGTTACGGTGTTTAATTCTCTTATCCGATAATTAATAGCTCCCATTATTAAATCAGAAAGTTGTAAAAGATAACTTTCGTGTGACCTCACAAACTGAATGTTTCTTATTGCCTTGCTATTGTTGAGAATGTCAGAAAGTTTTTTTAATTTTTTCTGACTACAGTTATCTTTTATATCAAGGTAAATATTATAAACAGATTCAGCATTAATTTTGTGAAACAATAATTGATAATACATTCTGAAATAAAAATCAGAATAAGTAAAATCTTCTCTTGACTCATCTATTTGAGATTTATCCACTATTACAGCACGAAATTTAATATCAGTTGCAAAGAAGTATTCAATAATATCGGCATAAAAAGGGTATTGCGATTTTGAAACATTCGTCCATTTTATCTCGCCTTTAAATTTGTGCTTAGCCTTCAGCATTTTAAAATGTTCGTTATGCTGTTTTAACTGGTTGTAAGCTGTACTAACATAAGCTATAACCATATATGGCATACCGTCATTTTGCAGATGTGTACTTTCGTCACAATATATATTAAAAGTTTTTTTCATGCTTATTTATTAATGAATCCCTTTAATTTCTTAATAATTACGTTCAAATCTACCCCCTTGTTTCTCAGCAATTTTTTCCCTTTAGTATGTTCAAATTCATTGTAGTTGAAAATTACCATTTTATACCCATTTTTTGGTATTTCAACTTGCCTGAGTTTATCATATTTCTTTCTTTGTTCTCCACGATTCATCC
>CAIUKU010000301.1 GCA_903899825.1 uncultured Bacteroidales bacterium
TCCACAATCTTGTCCTGGCCATTATGTGATTACTCGTACATGGACAGTGGCTGATTGTGCTGGAAATCATTTAGATTTGCCTCAAACTATTAATGTAACGGATATTGATGCACCTACCTATACTGTACCTCCTGCAATTACTATTTATACTGATGCTAATTGTAATTATAATGTAGATACTACTTTTACAGGAACACCAACCAATCTTCACGACAACTGTACACCAGTTCAAGATTTGAGAACATCTTATATTGATGCACCTGCAGTACCAGCAACTTACCCTGGTCTTTATACTATCACACGAACTTGGTCAGTTATTGACTGTATGGATAATACAAGAGAAGAAACTCAAACAATCACAATAAGAGACAGTATTCCTCCAGTAATTGTATGTAAAACTACTCAAACACGTTGTGCTACCCAATTACTTCCTTTACATACTTATATTACTATAGGTAATGAATTTGATGCAACTGCAACTGATAATTGTTTAATTATTAATCATTTTACGTATTCTTTATCAGGAGTTACCAATGTCGGTACAACTAATGCTAATACCTTAGCAGGCGTAGCATTTAATGTTGGAACTACCACTGTAAGCTGGACAGTATACGATGCATCAGGTAATAGCTCAACTTGTAATTTTAATGTTCTAATTAATCCATTACCAAGACCAGTAATTAGTGGTCCTGATTCAGTTTGCTGTGCAATTACAAAATCATATTGCGATGTCAGTGTAGCTGAATACTTAATGAACGGTGATCCTAATCCATTATATGATGCAGGAACATTCTCTTACCAATGGACAATCTCCGGTGGTACTATTCAATGGGGTGCCAGTTCATCCTGTGTGGAAGTTAAATGGGATTGTAACTGTACCAATGGTTGGTTACAACTTACAAAAACCAATTTAGTTACAGGTTGTGTAACAACTACAGATCATTATAATGTTGTTATTATGCCAACACCTGTTCCGGTTATCAATGGTAGCCTTGTTGTAAATACACTCGCCACAGGCGTATTGTATTATGTAACTCCATCTATCCCTGGACATTTGTATAATTGGACAGTAACTGGTGGAACTATTACATGGGGTCAGGGCAATGATTCAATCTTAGTTGACTGGGATTGGGCTGCATGTCAACAATGTCCAAGTTCTGTTTGTGTAACTGAAACTGCTCAACCATTTGGCTTTAACAATCCATTAGGACCAACAGCATGTGACGGTCAGGCTTGTATTACAATCACTCAAATCGGAGCAACTAAAATCTCAGGTGTTGTTAGTTATGATCAATATACATTTGGTGTAAATACTCCAGTTCCATTAAACGGAGCAATAGTTGATCTGATGCAGGGTAATGTTGTGGTAGCTTCTACTACCTCTTATTCTAATATAGATGAAACAGATCCATTAAATCCGGTTGAAATACCAGGATATTATGAATTTGACGGTGTTATGAATGGTAGTTATACATTAAGAGTAGCTGCAACTAATAAACCATGGTTATTTAATGGTAATGTAACAGCAACCGATGCGTTGTTAATTAAGTTATCTATTGGAAATTCAGGTTTCTTTAATGCTTTACAAACATTGGCTGCTAATGTTAATATAGCTTCTGGAGTAAATGCTACTGATGCTTTATTAGTACAATTACGTATAGTTGGACGCGTTAATTCATTTGCTGCTGGTGATTGGGTATCTACACCTACATCTGCTACTGCAATTGGAGCTAATATTCCAAATAAGGATATCAGCGTTTTGGCTACCGGTGATGTTAACAGAAGTTATCCTATTCAAACCGGTTACAAAGCTGTAGCTTATACCAATTTACAAAAAGATGGAATTACCATGACAAATACTGGTCAGGAATTTGAACTTCCAATCCGTGTAAATGATGTATTGAGCTTAGGTGCTGTTACTTTAGATTTATCATACAACCGTAATCTGATTGATGTTATTGGTTTAACTTCACCATTAAGTGGATTTGAATATAACATTATCAATGGAAAAGTAATGATTGCATGGTCTAATACTTCAGCTGTATCATTACAAGCTAACGATATACTGTTCACACTAAAAGTAAAAGCAAAAGAAGAACTTACTGCTTCAGCTGATTTATTTAGCTATGGTAATAATACTGAATTTGCTGACGAAAATGGAAGAATTCTTTCTTTCAGTACTTTAAAAGTCAACAGTATCGCAACTGACGCTAAAAATTACGGTATCAATGTATATCCTAATCCATTCAAAAACAATGTAGAATTTGACTATAACTTAGTTGAAGAAGGAAGTGTAAAACTTTATTTATACAATGCTTTAGGTCAAAGAATGGATGTATTAGTAGACGAATACAAAACTGCCGGAAATTATAAATTTAACTTAAATACTTCAGAATTACAATCTGGTGTATATTCATGCGAAATCATAATTAATGGTAAAACTTCAAATTTCCAAAAGGTGATTAAATTGGTGAAAACCAAATAAATTCTTTTATAAAGGGGGAGCACCTCGTGTGCTTTCCCCTTTATTAAATTAAAAGTTTTTAAATTAATTTAATACATCTTTGAATATGAAAAAAATAATTTTATATATAACAATTCTGCTACTGGCACTTACAAAAGTTGCGAGTAGTCAAGTTGCTAGTATTTCAACTGAACCTGGCTCTTATGTCGGTAGTACGCTGGTAGATGTGAATCTTACCGGTTTTACTTCCTCCATTGGCGCTTTGCAGATGAAAATTGGCTTTGATCCCAGTGTTGTTTCATATACAGGTATAACTCCCATGCAGATCAGTAGTGGCATAATAGCCAATGCGGTCGGTAATGAGATTATAATTACATGGACAAGTTATCCTCCAGTACCTGTAAATGGCATCGCGTTCAAGCTTAATTTCGTTTATTCAGCAGGAAGCTGCAATCTTAGTTTTAACCAGGGTTGTGAAATTGCAGATAGTGTAGGAAATATCATTCAAACAACTTATCTGAATGGTGCTATAACTCAGCCTATTTTGAATACAGAGGCAAAAATTGGCACTCAGGCAGGTATTTACAATGCTATCAATGAAGTTCCTATTACATTTCTCACTTCACCAATCCCTCCTCCGTCATTGGAATCTGGTGCTATTAATTTAAATATTAGTTATAATAGCAGTAAACTCCAATTCGTAGGAATAGACGGCTTACCAGGTGCAATTGCAAATGCTTCCAACGGAGTAATCAGCATTGCATGGAGCAGTACAACACCTGTAGACTTAAATACTTTAGTTTTAAAACTTAAGTTTATGTATTTGGGTGGTGTTTCTCCTCTTAATTTTACTGGAACCAATGTTGTGAGCAATGCTACCGGAGGTCAAATACCGGTCAGTTTTGTGAACGGCCAAATTACACAAGGTCCTGCCACTGCAACCGTAACAATTAATCCTGCTACTGTTGGAAATCTAAGTGGACCTACTATAGTTCCTGTCGTATTTTCAGCTTTTCCTGTAAATCAGGGTGCTGTAACTATGAATATTGCTTACAACAGCAGTGCATTGAGTTTTGTAGGTACATCAGGTTTAAGCGGTTTAAATTCAAATGCTTCTAACGGAGTCATAACATTGTCCTGGATGAACAGTTCAGGTTCTATGATTCCTGGTTTTAATCTTATATTTACTTATAACGGTGGAACAAGTAACCTTCAATTTACCGGAATCAATGAAATATCTAATACTTTCGGAAATTTAATCCCTGTAAATTTTGTAAACGGTGCTGTCACTCAACCTTCTACACCTACACCAATTGGTGTGAGTCTGGGAAATGCTGCACTTACACCAGGTAGTGCCAAGGTATTGGTACCTCTTAGTTTTTCCGGTGTTGTTGGAAATGTTTATGCAGCTACCATGTATGTAAGTTTTGATAATACTAAATTAACTTATCTTGGTGTTGAAAATGCTACTACTGGTGCCATTGTAAATATGAACTATGCTGCCAACACAATCATAATTACTTACTCAAGCACATCTACTTCTATTGTTGATGGTAAATTTCTCGATTTGAAATTTCAATTTAATGGTGGAAAAGGAAACTGTGATATACCCGTATATTTTACCACATATGTTGAAAATACAAGCAACTTTGCAAATGCAATTGGCGCTCCTGTTTTGGCTAATCTTACAAATGGTAATGTTAATACTTCACCAGTTACACCAACTGGTCCTGCTAATCAAACATTCTGTTTATCTGCTTTACCTAAAGTATCTGATTTAGTTACTTCTACAGGCGTTAACATTAAATGGTATACTACTCCAACAGGTGGAACTGCTTTGTCATCTTCTACTTTATTGGTTAATGCAACACATTATTATGCATCTCAAACAGTTGGAAGTTGTGAAAGCACTTCACGATTAGATGTATTGGTAACATTAGATCCTATAACAGTTGCCGGTACCGTTACAGGCGGAGCAACAGTTTGTACAGGAACCAACAGTACTTTGTTAACTTTAGGAACTCATACAGGCATCGTTCTAAGATGGGAATCCTCATTAGATGGGCTTTCATGGTCTCCAATAGTTAATACTGCTGATACTTACACAGCTACTGATTTAACAGCTACTACTCAATACAGAGCTGTAGTTCAAAGTGGTATATGTGCATCAGCAAACTCAGCTGCAGCAATTGTAACTGTTGATCCTGCTACA
>CAIUKU010000302.1 GCA_903899825.1 uncultured Bacteroidales bacterium
ATATTTGAAAAGTAATATAAGCTCCAAGATACGCCAAAATGCCCATAAATCCAATTTGTATAAGTGGCCATTTCCAACTTTTTGTTTCTCGTTTTACTACGGCAAGTGTCGCCATACATTGCATTGCAAAGACATAAAAAATCATTAATGAAACGCCAGATGCCAACGTGTATACAGGTGATCCATCTGGTCGTTTCTCCGCACGTAAGCGATCAATCAGTCGCTTATTTGATTCCCCATCATCATGAACGGCGTAAATTGTTGCTAATGAACCAACAAAAACTTCACGGGCAGCAAACGACGTGATGAGAGAAATACCAATTTTCCAGTCATATCCTAAAGGATGAATGATAGGTTCGATTGTTTTTCCCAAGATTCCGATATAAGAATTTTCTAATTTTGTGGAGGCAATCATACGGTCAGTTTCATCCACATTTAATTCTAATTTTAACGCTTTTTCATGCGCCATTTTTGCAGCGACGTCCATCTTATCACTAGGGCCAAACGTTGCCAATGCCCATAAAACAATAGATATCGCTAGAATAACTTTTCCCGCATCAAAAACAAAAACCTTAACTTTTTGCCATACTGTAATTCCAACATTTCCCCAACGAGGAGATTTATATGAGGGCAATTCGAGTAACAAGAAACCTTTTTCTTTGGATTTAATAATAAGTTTTAAGATTGCAGCAATTAATAATGCAGCAACTAAACCCAAAGAATACAATCCGAAAAGCACTAATCCTTGAAGATTCAAGATTCCAAAAAGGCGTTGGTTTGGAATGACTAAAGCAATCAATAATGTATAAACGGGTATTCGAGCGCTGCAACTCATTAATGGCGCTACTAAGATTGTGATTATTCGTTCCTTCCAATTGGAAATAGTGCGTGTAGCCATGATTCCTGGAATTGCACAAGCAACACTTGATAATAAGGGAACAACACTTTTTCCATTTAATCCTAATGGACGCATTAGTCTATCCATTATAAATACAACCCGCGCAAGATAACCGCTTTCTTCTAAAATTGAAATAAAGAAAAAGAGTAACGCAATCTGTGGCACAAAGATTACAACTCCTCCAATTCCTGGTACAATTCCTTGACTTATTAAATCAGAAAATAATCCTTTTGGAAGGGAATTGTGCAACCATCCACTGAAATTTGCAAATGTTCCGTCAATAAAATCCATTGGAATTGCTGCGAAAGCATAGATAAACTGAAAAATAACCATCAGAATAGCAGCAAAAATTAAATAACCAAAGACCGGATGTACTAATATTCGATCAAGCCTATTTGAGTCTTTTTTATCTTCTTTTGGTGAATCGGTTTCAACCTGAACAATTACGTTATGTATCAGTTTAAATCTTTCACTTGCTTCATTTTCTTGTGCCTTTAAATCTTCAATTTGAGAAAGTCTATTATTTGGTAAAAATGAAGCTGTAGTCTTTTCTTTTGAGATAGCTATTAAAGCATCAATCAGCCGTTGTTTCCCTAAACCTACTCGTGCCGCTGTTTCAACTATAATTGCCGCTGGAAAGAGGGTTTGTAAAACTGATAATTTAATATTTATCCCCTTTTTTTTAGCCACATCCGACATATTCAAAACAAGAACTGTTGGTATTTGTAAATCGTAAATCTGTGTAAAGAGAAATAAATTGCGCTCTAAATTTGATTCATCTGCTACAACTACAGCAACATCTGGAAAATCAATATGCGCTGGATTTGAAAGGACATCATAAACAGCTTGTTCATCATTAGAACGAGGATAAATGCTATATGTTCCAGGAAAGTCTATTAATGTATGGTTCTCATTATTAATGGTTAAGACCCCTGATTTCTTGTCAACTGTAACTCCAGGAAAATTACCAACATGCTGACGTAAACCGGTCAACATATTGAAAATGGAACTTTTTCCAGTATTAGGATTTCCGAGTAAGGCGATTTTCATGGAATACAAACTTATGCAAAAACTTCGGTTGGTAAAGATTCATCAACTTCAATTAATCCTGCTTCATCCAAACGCAAAGAAAGTATATAGCCATGAACATCTATAGCTATTGGGTCTCCAAAAGGAGCTTTGAACAAAACGCTGATTTCTTTCCCTTGTATCAATCCCATTTCCATCAATTTCGGCTTGATAGCAGAATCGTGAATGAAAGCTACTCGAACGATTTGCCCGGGTTGAATAGATGAAAGCGTTTTGCTCATTTCTTTATTAGTTACTGCAAAAATACGACTTTGTGTAAGATTTTTTGATACCTCTTTTGTGGTATTTTTCAGTTACATTCACTAATCTTGAATTAAGAAATTATCTTTTAAAAATCACTTCGAAAGTTTAAATAATCTAATTAATTTTAAGCGTGATTAGATAAAAACAATTGAATAAATATTTCAGATGAAAACAAACCACGAAATTGATTATTTCATTCTCGGTGAGGAAATGCAAATGGTTGAAATAGAGTTAGATCCACAAGAAACTGCCATTGCTGAAGCAGGATCTTTTATGTATATGGATGATGGCATTCAGATGGAAACCATTTTTGGAGATGGGAGCCGGCAAGGTAGTAGCTTAATGGATAAATTATTCAGTGCCGGTAAGAGATTGCTGACGGGTGCAGGTTTATTTATGACAGCATATACAAATCATGGCTTGGGTAAGGCAAGGGTAGCTTTTGCTTCACCCTATCCGGGTAAAATAATTCCGCTTGATTTAATGGATTATAACGGAAAAATCATTTGCCAGAAAGATTCTTTTTTATGTGCAGCAAAAGGGGTAAGTATAGGCATTGAATTTCAAAAGAAATTAGGTACGGGTTTGTTTGGTGGCGAAGGATTTATTATGCAGAAATTAGAAGGCGACGGTAAGTGTTTTTGCCATGCAGGCGGACATATTATTAAACGCAGCCTGTATGCCGGACAAATACTTCGAGTAGATACCGGATGCATTGTGGCATATACCCAAAATATTGATTTTGATATACAGTTTGTTGGGGGCATAAAAAACACCTTATTTGGTGGTGAAGGCTTTTTCTTTGCTACATTAAGAGGTCCTGGCGATGTTTGGTTACAAACTTTACCCATTTCAAGGTTAGCTTCTCGTATTTTGACTTATGGAAGTGGTGTTGGTGGACGCAAGGAAGAAGGCAGTATTTTAGGTGGTATAGGTAATATACTGGATGGAGATGGATTGTAGTGATCGGGAATTCAGGGAAACTATTTCAGAATTTGGAGATGAATGGATGAGTGCTGGCTTGCTATTGTAATGACAAATGAGTCGAATTCGATTTCTTTAAAAATGAAATGTATGAAAAATCAAAAAATAAATGTAAAAGGCACTGATATTATTATTCTTAAAGAGAATAATAAGGATGATTTTATTTCATTAACAGATATGGCAAGGTTTAAAAATGCTGAAACAACAGGGTTAGTTATTTCTCACTGGCTAAGTACCAGATATACCGTTGAGTTTATGGGATTATGGGAACAAATCAATAACCTTGATTTTAATGTTACTGAATTCAGTAACATTAAAAATGAAAGCGGGAGTAATGGGTTTGTTTTATCGGCAAAACAATGGATTGAGAAAACCAATGCTATTGGAATAATTTCTAAAGCCGGCAGACATGGTGGTGGTACTTTTGCTCATAAAGACATTGCTTTTGAGTTTGGTTCGTGGATTTCGCCTCAATTCAAATATTATTTAATTAGGGAATTTCAACGCCTTAAAGAAGATGAAAACGATAGGCTTAAATTAGACTGGAATTTGCAATGAACGCTTGCCAAAGTTAATTATCATATCCACACTGATGCAATAAAAGAAAATTTAATCCCTGTTGAATTAACAAAGCAACAAATAAGTTTTGTGTATGCCTACGAAGCCGATTTGCTGAATATGGCGTTGTTTAGGAAAACAGCCTTGCAATGGAGAAACGAAAACCCGAATACAGATGGAAACATAAGAGATATGGCTACTATTGAGCAATTAGTTGTACTTTCAAATATGGAAAGCATTAATGCAGTATTGATTCATCAGGGGTTGCCACAAAGCGAACGCCTGCAACAACTAAATAAAATTGCCATTACACAAATGAAATCCTTAATTGGAAATAAAAATCTAAAGAAACTTAAACAGTAGCAAAAAAAGGTAACGATGCCAAAAATAGTTGGTGATTTTTAATAAATAGCTAATTAATTTTGTGTTGTAAAGTTAAGAGGACATGGGCTCTGCTGGAGAGCAACCCATCAGCAATAAACTTTATGGATGTACAATAATTAAAGGAGGATACTTAGGTTTCCTCCTTTTGTTATTATTGGTATCCTAAATGGCTAAAAAACTCATTTTTCATTACTTTTGAAAAACAAATACCATTTCAAATAATTTTTATAGTGTTCCTTTGACAATCCTCTGTGTATAGATATGTTTTGTTTGAGATGTCCAAAGAAAGATTCTAAACCGTTTGTTGTTTTTGGTATGCGAGGATTGTCAAGATAGTTGAACATTTCGGGTAAAGCACGTTTTATATGGATAAATGCTTTTCGCACACTTTTGTGGGTAAACCAATACCGATCGGTTTCTTGTTTGTAGGTTTTTGTATTTACAAAATCTTTATGTCTGTCATACCAATGTATCAAATCTACCACCCAATAACCCCATTTATCTCTGTTATCAATGGTGTGTAATTGTCTTATTATTTCTCGCAATTCAACCCCTGCATCACTTTTAGGGTGCTTGGTAAGCCACATTAACGTTTCTCTTTGAATATGGGCTATACAACGTTGAATGATAGTTTCTGGACTGCTCTTACGTATTGCTCTTAATATATTGCGAAGTCCATCACAAGTAACACTCTCAATGGTAATGCCTAAATTTATCAAGTTCTCTAAATCTTCCCGTAATTCTTCTTCCCACTCTCCGTCACTCAAACGATAAAATAGCGTGGTTTTGATATTACTTTCTCGATAAAGTACTAAGCATAATTTATTGGCAAAATAGGTGCCATCAATGAGTAAATTAACGCTATCAGAAGTGCGAATATTCCATACAGGATAACGCTCCAAGTAATCATAAAAGTAACGTTTCAATGCTCGTTCACTGTATCCACTCTTATATACAAGCTGACTAAAAGTCTGTTTGCCTACTATCCATTCCCGAAACCAAACCTCTCTGTTTTTTCGGCTAACACCTACATTTGCAGCAGAGAAAAATATACCACAATTTTTACATTTGAATCGCTGTTTCTTTTGTTGTTTTCCCCATTTGATAACATTCAAATTTCCACATGCCCAACATCGATTTTTCCTAGATTTTTTCATAACAGAAAAGTTTATTGAAACGAATTTCAATAAACTTTTCTGTATAGCAATAATGATAAGGGGTAAACTTACTTTCTACCAACTATTTTTGGCATATATACCCAAAAAAATAAATTAGCTTTTTTCTATATTTGTACCATTGAAACTCGTAGATGCGAAAGTGCTGAAATGCAGCACTCAAAGTAGTTGCTGAACATTCCCTAAAGCCAGGATTTTTTTCCTCAAAAAAATCAATTCAAAATTTCTTTTAATTCTAACAACGACTTGATTTCGTAGCTGATTTCCTCGTTATGAGTAATGCCGCTGTAATTGAAAAAAATCTGATCAATACCGACTTGTTTGGCTCCGAGTATGTCAACTTTTAAATCATCGCCAATCATGATACTTTCTTCAGCTTTTGCACTTACTTTTTGTAAGGAAAATTCAAAGATTTGTTTATTGGGCTTTTGAAATCCGACTTCTTCAGAGATAATAGTAGTGCTAAAGTATTTTGCTAAACCGGAATTTTTAATTTTTGTATATTGAACTTCTACAAATCCATTGGTAATAATGTGTAAGCAATACTTGTTTTTCAGGAAATCCAGTACTTCATGTGTATGAGGGAAAAGCAGGCTTTTTTGAGGACTTAGTCTTAAATAATCTTCCGACATTTTAAGCGCCAGGATGTTGTCATTACATCCATAATCATTCAGTGTAAATATAAAACGATGAAGGCTTAAATATTCTTTTTTTATTTCAGCTTTTCTGTATTTTTCCCATAATAACGAATTGTGTTTTTTGTAAGAATTATAAAAACTCAAAAAATCAGCATGGAGTATTTTATCTATATTATATATATTGTATAAATCTTTAAAAGTTGCTAAGGAATTGCTGTCAAAGTCCCATAAGGTTCGGTCGAGGTCAAAAAAAACGTGTTTATACTTTCGCATTGATAATATAGAGTTTATGCTTTAAATAGAGGAGTTTAGAAATAAAATGCAAAAATACTTATTTTTTTTTAATTCCTGTCTTGCTAATTTAAAATAAAGTATTACCTTTGCAGTCCCAAAAAATTGGGGTTGTTAACAAACTTGATATTAAAACAATCAACGTAATATGCCTACAATACAACAGTTAGTTCGTAAAGGACGAAGTAAATTAACAGAGAAAAGTAAATCTCCTGCCTTGGATTCATGTCCACAGAGAAGAGGGGTTTGTGTAAGAGTTTATACTACTACACCTAAAAAACCTAATTCAGCAATGCGTAAAGTAGCAAGGGTAAGATTAACCAATGGAAAAGAAGTAAATGCTTATATTCCGGGTGAAGGTCATAACTTGCAGGAACACTCAATCGTAATGATCAGAGGCGGCAGGGTAAAAGATTTACCAGGTGTTAGATATCATATTATCAGAGGTGCTTTGGATACTTCAGGAGTTGAAGGAAGAAACCAGAGAAGATCTAAATACGGTACCAAGAAACCAAAAGTTAAAGCAAAAAAATAATATATTAATAAAGTACCAAATTTTTTAATAAAATGAGGAAAGCTAAACCCAAGAAACGAATCATATTACCAGATCCAAAGTTCAATGATACATTGGTTACTAAATTCGTTAACAATTTAATGTTAAGGGGAAAGAAAAGCACTGCTTTTGAGATTTTTTATGATGCAATGGATATTGTAGCTGATAAATCAAAAGAAGACGGCGTTGAAGTATGGAAAAAAGCATTAGCTAATGTTACACCTGCTGTTGAAGTACGTAGTCGTAGAATTGGTGGTGCTACTTTTCAGATTCCATCAGAAATCAGACCTGACAGAAAAATGTCAATAGGCATGAAAGCGCTGGTGAAATATGCCCGCAAAAGACATGAAAAATCAATGAGCCAAAAATTGGCCGGTGAGATTTTGTCTGCTTTTAAAGAAGAAGGTGCCGCTTTTAAACGTAAAGAAGATACTCATAGAATGGCTGAAGCCAACAAGGCTTTCTCTCATTTTAGATTCTAATATCGTATAAAAGAAACCACATATAGTTCATTACTTTTTTGATTCAATAAATTTACAGAAGGAATACAATAAAAATGTCAGAAAAATTATCATACACTAGAAATATTGGCATTATGGCTCATATTGATGCGGGTAAAACCACAACAACTGAGCGGATATTGTATTATACCGGAAAAAGTCATAAAATCGGAGAAGTCCATGATGGCGGAGCTGTTATGGATTGGATGGTTCAGGAACAGGAAAGAGGTATAACAATTACTTCTGCTGCTACTACCGTTTTTTGGGACTATGAAAACGAACAATTTAAAATTAACATCATTGATACTCCCGGTCATGTCGACTTTACTGTTGAAGTTGAACGATCGTTAAGAGTATTGGATGGTGCTGTCGCATTATTCTGTGCTGTAGGTGGTGTAGAACCCCAATCGGAAACAGTCTGGCGTCAGGCAGATAAATATAAAGTACCCCGTTTATGTTTCGTTAATAAAATGGACAGGGCAGGTGCTGATTTTTTTAATGTTTTAGGCCAAATTAAAGACAGATTAGGCGCTAATCCTATACCACTTCAGATTCCGATCGGACAGGAAGATACATTTACAGGTATTGTTGATCTAATTGCAAACAAAGCTTATTTTTGGAACGAAACCTCATTAGGTGTTGAGATTGAGGAAATCCCTGTACCTGAAGATTTATTGGAAGTAGTTGATGAATACCGTACAATGTTAATAGAAGGTGTTGCCGAAGAAAATGACACCCTTCTGACAAAATTTTTAAACGATCATAACTCACTTACTGAAGACGAGATGGTAGCTGCCATTAGAAAAGCTACTATTGAAATGAGAATTACACCTGTAATTTGTGGTGCTTCATTCAAAAATAAAGGCGTACAAAAATTATTAGATGCGGTAATTAGATTTTTACCAAGTCCGATGGATGTTCCTGCGGTTATCGGGATTAATCCAAAAACAGAAAAAGAAGAAAGCAGAGAACATGAAGCCAGTGCTCCAATGTCAGCCTTAGCCTTTAAAATTGCAACCGACCCTTATGTTGGAAGAATTGCATTTTTCAGGGTTTATTCAGGTACACTGGAAGCCGGTTCTTATGTATTAAATACAACTACTGGAAAAAAAGAACGTATTTCACGTATTATGCAAATGCATGCCAATAAACAAAATCCGCTTGAAAGAATTGAAGCAGGTGATATTGGTGCTGCTGTTGGATTTAAAGATATACGTACCGGTGATACTTTATGTGATGAGAAATATCCAATTGTTTTAGAAAATATTACTTTTCCTGATCCTGTTATAAGTATTGCCATTGAACCGATTACTCAAAAAGATATAGATAAATTATCCAATGCCCTTTATAAATTGGCAGAAGAAGATCCTACATTTAATGTTAAAACAGATGAAGATTCAGGACAGACCATTATCAGTGGTATGGGTGAATTGCATCTGGAAATATTGGTGGACAGATTGAAACGCGAGTTTATGGTAGAATGCAACCAGGGTAAACCTCAGGTAGCCTATAAAGAAGCGATTACTTCTACGGTTAAATTCAGAGAAGTTTATAAAAAACAAACCGGTGGTAAAGGTAAATTTGCTGATATTGAAGTAGAAATCTCACCGGTTGATGAAGGCATAAAAGGATTACAATTTATCAATGAAGTTAAAGGCGGTAACATTCCAAAGGAATATATTACACCTATTGAAAAAGGTTTCAAAGCAGCCATGATGAATGGTGTACTTGCAGGTTATCCTGTTGAAAGCTTAAAAGTAAAATTATTGGATGGTTCTTTTCATGCTGTTGATTCAGACGCATTATCATTTGAAATTGCTGCTAAAATTGCGTTTAAAGAAGCATGTAAAAAAGCAAAACCAATTTTACTGGAGCCAATAATGAAAGTAGAAATCGTAACACCTGATGATTATATCGGTGACGTTACTGGTGATATCAATAAACGCAGAGGTGTTCTTAAAGAAATTGATGCTAAAGTTGCCTATCAGGTTGTAAAAGCGGATGTTCCTTTATCAAATATGTTCGGATATGTAACTACATTAAGAACATTGTCTTCAGGAAGAGCCACTTCAACCATGCAGTTCTCTCATTTCAGTCAGGCGCCTGCAGCCATCGTTGAAGAAGTTATCACAAATATCAAAGGAAGCAAAAGCTAATAAACATAATATAGTCTATTAATTTTAAAATTAATAAATAAATAAAGTGAATCAAAGAATAAGAATAAAGTTAAAATCCTACGATTACAATTTGGTTGACAAATCAGCTGAAAAAATCGTAAAGACTGTAAAGTCAACAGGTGCTGTAGTCAATGGTCCTATTCCATTACCTACAAATAAAAAGATTTATACAGTATTACGTTCAACATTCGTAAACAAGAAATCACGTGAACAATTCCAGTTGTGTTCTTATAAAAGATTACTGGATATTTACAGTACGACATCTAAAACAATAGATGCTTTAATGAAACTTGAGTTACCCAGTGGTGTTGAAGTGGAAATTAAAGTGTAATTTTTATAGCATAAGACTGTAAACATAGAAAGAATAAATAAAAAAATACAATGTCAGGATTAATTGGAAAAAAAATCGGAATGACGAGCGTATTCGATGCCTCTGGGAAAAATATCCCATGCACGGTGATAGAAGCTGGTCCTTGTGTGGTAACACAAGTAAAAACAAAAGAAATCGATGGATATGAATCCATTCAGATTGCTTTTGGAGAAAAAAAAGAAAAGCATACAACCAATGCTTTAAAAGGTCACTTTAAAAAAGCAGGAACAACTCCTAAAAAAGTAGTTTACGAATTTACCCGTTTTGAAGCAGATCATCAGAAACAATTTGGTGATATTATTGGGGTAGATATTTTTGTGGAAGGCGAATATATTGATGTAGTAGGAACTACAAAAGGTAAAGGTTTTCAGGGTGTTGTCAAAAGACACGGATTCAAAGGTGTTGGTGATGCAACTCACGGACAGCATGACAGATTGAGAGCACCGGGTTCTATTGGAGCATCATCATGGCCATCAAGAGTTTTTAAAGGCATTCGCATGGCTGGTAGAACTGGTGGAAACCGTCGAAAGATGATTAATCTTCAAATTGTGAAAATAGTTATGGAGAAAAATTTAATAGTAGTTAAAGGATCAGTTCCTGGTCCAAAAGGTTCATATTTAATTATTGAAAGATGGAGTTAGTAGTATATAGCACAAGCGGCAACAAAACCGAAAGATCGGTTCAGTTAAATGATTCTGTTTTTGGTATTGAACCAAATGATCACGCAATTTATCTTGATGTAAAGCAATATCTGGCAAATCAACGCCAAGGTACGCATAAATCAAAAGAAAGATCTGAAATCTTAGGAAGTACCAAAAAAATTAAAAAACAAAAAGGTACCGGAAGTGCACGTGCAGGCGATATCAATTCTCCATTATTTGTTGGAGGTGGTAGAGTTTTTGGTCCTCGTCCCAGAGATTATAGTTTCAAATTAAATAAAAAATTAAAAAAATTAGCTCGAAAATCTGCATTATCATATAAAGCTAAGGAAAACAATATTTTAGTTGTTGAAGATTTTAATTTTGAGACCCCAAAAACCAAAGGATTTATCGAAATTTTAAATAATTTGAAGATTTTTGATAAAAAAACATTATTAATTCTTTTTGAATCAAATAAAAGTGTATATTTGTCATCCCGTAATTTGGGACAAGTGAAAGTTGTAAATGTAACAGATTTAAACACTTACGATATTTTGAACGCAAATAATTTGATGTTTTTAGAAAGTTCACTTACAGAATTTAACAGAATTCAGAGCGAAGCTTAAAAATTATTTTTTAAAAATCATAACAGCTAACACGAATGAGCATTATAGTAAAGCCAATAATAACTGAAAAAATGACTTCCATCAGCGAAAAGAAAACCAATCGCTTTGGATTTATAGTCGACAGGAAGGCAAATAAAATAGAAATAAAAAAAGCAGTTGAAAGCTTGTATGGCGTAAAAGTTGACTTAGTCAATACAATGATATACCGTGGTAAATCAAAATCAAGAAATACCAAAGCAGGAGTTATCACAGGTAAAACCAGCGCCTTAAAAAAAGCTATTATTACATTAGCTGCAGGAGAAACAATTGATTTTTATAGCAATATATAAAGGAAAGAAATGGCTCTTAAAAAATTTAAACCCACAACACCAGGACAGCGTTTCAAAATTATCAGTACATTTGAAGAAATAACTACCGATGTACCGGAAAAAAGTTTGTTAGCTCCTAAAAAAAGAAGCGGTGGACGTAACAATACCGGTAGAATGACAATGCGTTATTTAGGCGGAGGTCACAAGCAAGCTTATAGAATTATTGATTTTAAACGCGATAAAGACAATATTCCTGCAACGGTTCATTCCATTGAGTACGATCCCAACAGAACAGCACGTATAGCACTACTGTTTTATGCTGATGGTGAAAAAAGATACATAATTGCACCTCATGGATTAAAAGTTGATCAGACTGTAGTTTCTGGAAAAGGCGCTGCACCTGAAATTGGAAATGCATTGTTCTTAAGTGAAATTCCATTTGGTACGATTATCCATAACATGGAATTACGTCCGGGACAAGGTGCAAAACTAAGTCGCAGTGCAGGAACTTATGCACAGCTAATGTCGAGAGATGATAAATATGCAATCGTAAAAATGCCTTCTGGTGAAACCCGTATGATATTGCAAAGTTGTAAAGCAACAATAGGTATGGTATCTAATATAGACCATAGCTTAGAAGTATCAGGAAAAGCAGGTAGATCACGCTGGCAGGGTCGCAGACCACGCGTAAGAGGTGTTGTTATGAATCCTGTTGACCATCCAATGGGTGGAGGTGAAGGTCGTTCATCCGGCGGACACCCAAGATCCAGAAAAGGTATTCCATCAAAAGGATACAAAACAAGATCTAAGAAAAAAGATTCAAACAAATATATCATCGTTTCAAGGAAGAAATAATTTAGATTTATAAAAACACTTAAGTATGAGTCGTTCATTAAAAAAAGGTCCTTATATAGAGTATAAACTGGAAAAGAAAGTTTTGGATGCTATCGAAAAAAACAAAAAAATAGCAATCAAAACATGGTCGAGAGCTTCAATGATTTCACCTGACTTTGTAGGACAAACAATCGCAGTTCATAACGGAAATAAATTTATTCCAGTGTATGTTACCGAAAACATGGTCGGACACAAATTAGGAGAATTTGCACCAACCAGAACTTTCAGAGGTCACGCAGGTAATAAAGACAAAGGAAAAAAATAAATAAATTACAGAAATGGGATCAAGGAAACATAACAAAGCAGAACAGGAAAAAGAAGCAAAAAAATCTTTATATTTTGCCAAATTAACCAATAATCCATCTTCTCCTAGGAAAACAAGATTAATGGCTGATTTAATCCGTGGTGTAAATGTTGAAAAAGCAATACATATCCTGCAATTTAGTGCAAAGGAATCTGCAATTAAATTACGTAAATTGTTGTTATCAGCTATTGCCAACTGGCAAAGCAAAAACGAAGGCGTAAGAATTGAAGAAAGTAATTTATATGTAAAAGAAGTTTTTGTTGATGGCGGAAGGCAAATGAAAAGAATAAGAACTGCTCCTCAAGGCAGAGCCCACCGTATCAGAAAACGCTCAAGTCATATTACACTTATCATCGACAGCAGAAAAAATATTGCTCCAGTAGCAGAAACAACGGATAATAAATAAATAGTAAAAACACTTTAAAAAATTATAAATGGGACAAAAAGTCAATCCAATAGGTAGCAGATTAGGCATCATCAGAGGCTGGGATTCTAATTGGTATGGTGGAAAAAATTTTGAACCAAAGCTTATTGAAGATTTTAAGATCAGACAGTATTTAAATGCTCGTTTATCTAAAGCAGGTATTTCAAGAATCAATATTGAACGTACGTTAAAATTGGTGACAGTTACAATTAATACAGCACGTCCGGGTCTAATAATCGGTAAAGGTGGTCAGGAAGTTGATAAGCTAAAGGAAGAATTAAAAAAAGTCACCAACAAAGAAGTACAAATTAATATTTCTGAAATTAAACGCCCTGAATTAGATGCTATTTTGGTTGCAAATACTATTGCAAGACAAATTGAAGGTAGGGTTTCATACCGTAAAGCAATTAAAACTTCTATTGCATCAAGTATGAGAGCCGGAGCAGAAGGTATTAAAGTGTTGGCTTCAGGAAGAATCGGTGGAGCTGAAATGGCCAGACGTGAACAATATAAAGAGGGAAGAACTCCTCTTCATACACTAAGAGCTGATATTGATTACGCTTTGGCAGAAGCACATACCACATACGGAAGAATTGGAATCAAAGTATGGATATGTAAAGGATTGGTTTATGGAAAAAGAGAACTTGTCCCAACTACACCTACTGCCACTAACGAAAAACAATTCTCTCAGGGTGGTGGTTCAAGACAAAGACCAAATAACAATAATAAAAGCAGACAAAGAAGATAGTTATATCTTAGAGTTAAAAGAATTTATAACACTATAATAATAAATAACAATGTTACAGCCAAAAAAGACCAAATACAGGAAAATGCAGAAAGGCAAGATGAAAGGCAATACCAAACGTGGTAGCCAGCTTGCTTTCGGATCATTCGGTATTAAGGCATTGGAAGAAACTTGGATTACAGGTAGACAAATAGAAGCAGCACGTCAAGCGGTTACCCGTTTTATGAAACGTGAAGGTCAGATTTGGATCAGAATATTTCCTGATAAACCTATTACCAAAAAACCAGCCGAAGTACGTATGGGTAAAGGTAAAGGATCTCCTGAATATTTTGTTGCAAGAGTTACACCGGGTCGCATACTTTTTGAAGCAGATGGTGTGCCTTTTGAAGTAGCAAAAGAAGCTTTAAGGCTAGCAGCTCAAAAGCTCCCAATCGCCACAAAACTAATGGTTAGAAGAGATTTTGTTGAAGAATCAATATAAACAAAGAAATGAAACAAGAAGT
This sequence comes from uncultured Bacteroidales bacterium, assembly GCA_903899825.1. Taxonomy (GTDB): domain Bacteria; phylum Bacteroidota; class Bacteroidia; order Bacteroidales; family JACABE01; genus JACABE01. The sequence goes on from CAIUKU010000302.1 coordinate 14,303, forward strand.
TATTACAGAGCTTTCTACTCAGGAATTGAAAGAAAGATTAGACGAAGAAAGAACTCAACTTTCTAAATTAAAAATGAATCACGCTGTTTCTCCTTTGGAAAATCCAAATGTTATAGCCCAGTTTAGGAAAACTATCGCAAGGATTTTAACAGAACTCAGAAAAAGAGAATTGGACGAAATAATTACCAAAGCGTAATAATTAAAAATAGAAATCTTAAAAAGATGGAAATCAGATCATTAAGAAAAGAAAAAACAGGTCTTGTCGTTAGCAATAAAATGGATAAATCAATATCTGTTGTTATCGAAAGAAAAGTAAAACATCCAAAATACGGAAAATTTATTAAGAAATCTTCCAAATTTATGGCTCATGATGAAAAAAACGAGTGTAACGAAGGTGATACCGTTAAAATCATGGAAACAAGACCAATGAGCAAGAGTAAATGTTGGAGATTAGTTGAAATTATTGAAAGAGCAAAATAGTTATGATACAACAAGAATCTAGAGTGATTGTTGCTGATAACAGTGGGGCTAAAAGCGCCTTGTGTATCAGAGTACTGGGAGGTACTAGGAAAAGATATGCGTCTATAGGAGACAAAATTATTGTTACTATCAAAGACGCTTTACCTTCAGGCAACGTTAAAAAAGGAACAGTTTCAAAAGCTGTAGTAGTAAGAACAAAAAAAGAAGTCAGAAGAAGTGATGGTTCATATATCAGATTCGATGACAACGCAATTGTTCTGCTTACCGCTACTGAAGAATTAAGAGGAACCCGTATTTTCGGACCTGTTGCCAGAGAGTTAAGAGAAAAACAGTTTATGAAAATCGTTTCATTAGCACCTGAAGTGCTTTAACGTTAAAAAAAAAGTATATGAACGCTAAATTACATATAAAAAAGGGTGATACCGTAAAGGTACTAGCTGGTAATTCCAGGGGAATGCAGGGCAAGGTTCTTGTTATCAATGCAAAAGACAGCACTGCTATCGTCGAAGGAATTAGCTTAGTAAGCAAACATACCAAACCAAATGCTAAAAACACTCAAGGTGGTATTGTTAAACAAGAAGCACCTGTTCATATTTCTAACCTTATGGTTGTTGATGCTAAAGGCAATGCAACCAGAATAGGCAGAAAAATTGACAGCAAAACAGAAAAATTAGTTCGTTATTCTATAAAGTCAGGGGAGGTAATCAAGTAATGAGTTATATACCAAGATTAAAAACAAAATATAACGAGGAAATCGTTCCTGCTCTTATCAAAGAGTTTGAATACAAATCTTCTATGCAGGTTCCACGACTGGTTAAGATTTCATTAAACCAGGGTATTGGATCAGCTATTGCTGATAAAAAACAAATTGATAATGGAATCGATGAAATGTCAATGATTGCCGGTCAGAAAGCTGTACCTACAAAATCTCGTAAAGATATTTCTAACTTTAAATTACGTAAAGGAATGCCTGTTGGTGTGAGAGTAACTTTAAGAGGTGAAAGAATGTACGAATTTTTAGACAGACTTGTTTCAGTTTCAATTCCACGTGTTAGAGACTTCAGGGGTATCAATGATAAAGGATTTGATGGCAGAGGTAATTATACTTTTGGTATTACCGAACAAATTATCTTTCCTGAAATCAATATTGAAAAACTAAGCAAAATTAGTGGAATGGATATCACTTTTGTTACCACAGCTACTAATGATAAAGAAGCTTTAGCATTATTGAAACAATTTGGATTACCGTTTAAAAACCAAAATAAACAACAATAAAATGGCAAAAGAGTCAATCAAAGCAAGAGAAATAAAAAGACAGAAATTAGTTGCCAAATATGCTACTAAAAGAGCTGCTTTAAAAGAAGCCGGTGATTATATCGGTTTACAAAAATTGCCTAAAAATGCTTCACCAGTTAGATTGCACAATAGATGCAAATTAACCGGAAGACCAAAAGGTTATATGCGTCAGTTTGGAATTTCTCGTATTAATTTCAGAGAAATGGCTTTAGCAGGATTAATCCCGGGCATTACAAAAGCAAGTTGGTAAATTAATTTTAATAATAATAATTAAATACATTATAAAATGGTCACTGATCCTATAGCAGATTACTTAACAAGAATCAGAAATGCCGTGATGGCAAAACAC
>CAIUKU010000303.1 GCA_903899825.1 uncultured Bacteroidales bacterium
ATTATTAATATTTTTCTGATGAAAATCCTTCAATCCGAGTGTATCTTTTATTGCTTTAGACCATACATTTTTATCTGTTAAATCAAACAGCAATATTCCATCATGGTATTCTTTCATTAAAATATTAAACTCAGGATATTTTTCTTCTAATTTACTATCGGTATACTGAAATATTGTTTTTTCAACAAAAGCATTATAGCTTTTGTTTACATACATTTCAATATTTTCAGGAGCAGTATTTTCATGTTTAATATCTGCGAGATAGTTCGCAAAATCAGTTTGGGTTATAGTTCTTTCACCAATGGTAAACATTTTAGCTGTTAGGCTTTTTGCTTCATCAGCTTTCCAGGCATTTGTAAAAATTGAATCGGTAACAACTTTATAAAAATCTTTTATAGTTTTTGGATTTTCTGTAAATTTATATTCAAGTTTTTGTTTTGCCAGAAAAGAATCTTTACTTTTATTGGCTCTTTCGTCTTTTGCTACTTTTTGTTTAATATCATTACGAAGTTCTTCCAGACTTTTTATTTCTTTTCGTTCAATTAATTTAAGAATGTGCCATCCATATCTTGATTGAATAGGATCACTAATATCGCCTGGCTTATCAAGTTTTGAAATGGCAACAATAAATTCAGGAATCATCCGGTTTACACCAAATTCAGGTAAAACGCCACCCTTTGTAGCTGAACCTTTATCATCAGAATATTGTTTAACTAATTCTTCAAATTTTTCGCCATTTTTAAGTTTGGACATTACTTCGTCCAGTTTAGTTTTAGCAGTTTTCATGGCTTCTTCAGAAGCATCCTGAGACATAGTAATGAGAATATGTGCTACTTGCACTTTACCCATTGCTTTTTTCTTATCAGTTAATTTAATAATATGATAACCATAATCTGAGCGGATAGGCATCGAAATCTCACCAACTTTGGTATTATAAGCTCCATTTTCAAATGGGTAAATCATATCAAAAGATGAAAAATAACCAAGATCACCACCATTTCCTTTATAAGCTGGTCTTTCGTTGGTTGCTGCTGCATCTTTTGCAGAAGGATCATCAGATGATTCAGCTGCTACTTTTTCAAAAGCTTCACCTGCTATTATTCTTTTCCTTAGACTCATTATTTTATTAAATGCCAGTAAAGTATCTTTTGGAACTGCATTTTTTTCAACTTTCACAAGTATATGACTGGCTCTTACATCAAAAAGCATACGATTATAGGCTTCTTTAATAAGTTCTTCTGTAACGTCTTTATCAACTAAATAAGGTTGAGCTAAAGTAGCACGGTAACCACTAAGTTCTGATTTGAACATAGAATTCGTATCCAGGCCAAGTTCTTCAGCTTCTTTAACCTTTAATTTAAAATTGATAAAAAGTTCAAGATATTCATCCAACGCTTTTTTATCAATAGCCTGATCTTTAGCATTATTCTTCTGATAAACCCTTAAAAATTCTGTTTTAGTGATGTTTTCACCAGCAATTTTCAATAGTATAGGGTCGTTGTTTTGTTGTGCAAAAACACTTGAAAAAATAAAAGTGTATAAAAAAATCTGTAAAAATCTCATGTTTTTCATCATAAATTTCAATAGCTTATTATTAATATTTAATTGTCTGTAAATTTGAATTGTATATATAATTATCTGCTGTAATTTGGTGCTTCCCTGGTAATTGTAATATCATGCGGGTGACTTTCAGCAACACCGGCAGGTGTGATTTTAATAAATTTCGCCGTTTGTAATGCTTCAATGTCTTTTGATCCGGTATAGCCCATTCCTGCTTTTAATCCACCAACCATCTGGTGAATTACTTCATTTAAATTACCTTTAAAAGGGACTCTACCAACAATTCCTTCGGGAACCAATTTTTGAATATCATCTTCCATATCCTGAAAATAACGATCTTTAGAACCTTGTTGCATAGCGTCTATGGAGCCCATACCCCGATAGGATTTAAACTTTCTTCCTTCAAAAATAATTGTTTCTCCGGGTGATTCTTCAACACCAGCAAATAATGAGCCGGCCATAATTGAACTAGCTCCTCCTGCTAAAGCTTTAACAATATCTCCGGAGTATCTGATACCTCCATCAGCAATCAAAGGAATACCTGTTCCTTTTAATGCCTGTGCTACGTAATAGATGGCTGAAAGCTGAGGAACTCCAATACCCGCTATTACTCTGGTTGTACAAATTGAACCAGGGCCAATACCTACTTTTACCGCATCTGCTCCTGCTTTGGCTAAATCTAAAGCAGCTTCAGCTGTAGCAATATTACCAACTACAACATCTATTTCAGGGAATTTACTTTTTACCGATTTCAATGCTTCAATCACACTTTTTGTATGCCCATGAGCAGTATCAATTACAATTGCATCAACACCAGCTTTTACAAGCGCTTCAACTCTTTCAAGCAGATTTCCGGTAACACCTACTCCGGCAGCAACCCTCAATCGACCATTTTTATCTTTACAAGCATTTGGACGTTCTTTCAGCTTAATAATATCGCGATACGTAATTAATCCAACCAATTGTTTTTGACTATTGATAACAGGAAGTTTTTCAATTCGATGAATTTGTAATATATCAGCGGCTTTTTCAAAATCAGTAAATTCAGAAGTAGTAATAACTTCTTTTGTCATAATTTCAACGATAGGACGCTTTTGATTACGTTCAAACCGTAAATCACGATTGGTAACAATCCCTACGAGTTCTTTCTTTTTGTTAACAATTGGAATTCCCCCGATTTTATATTCCTTCATTAAGTTTAAGGCATCTGAAACCAAAGCACCTTCTTCTAAAGTAATTGGATCTAAAATCATGCCATTTTCAGCTCTTTTTACTTTTTTAACCTCATTTGCCTGTGCATCAATGGTCATATTCTTATGCAACACTCCTATTCCACCTTCCTGAGCAATCGCTATGGCAAGTATAGATTCTGTAACAGTATCCATAGCAGCCGAAACAATTGGAATATTCAATTTAATATTTTTTGAAAACATTGAACTCACATTTACTTCACGTGGCAGCACTTCTGAATATGCTGGTACTAATAGCACATCATCATAAGTAAGTCCTTCACCAAAAAATTTTTCCTTATTTGTGAACATATATTGCATTTTTGGATTGCAAATTTAAGAAAATTTG
>CAIUKU010000304.1 GCA_903899825.1 uncultured Bacteroidales bacterium
CATATTCAGGAATAGATTTTCTTAACCTGATTGAGAGTGTCAACTGTTATAAACTTGATGAAAAAGTTACAAAAAATCAAGACTGCAAATCATTTACTTCAAAACTACGCTTTTTAAAAACCTGCGCAATACAAGTTATAGCGATATTATCATTACAGCATTTATTTTACATTAGACTTCGCTATACTGTATTGCTTGCCAGTACCACCTCTATTTTAAAAAGCTTGTTTTGTAGCGTAAATTCTTTGATGTCAATCCTTATTCTAACAAAAGCTAATAATTTACAATAAAATCTTTTTTGAAATAGAAAATTTAGACAGTTTCTAAGGACTTGGTAATAATATTTATCACTAGTCCTAAGTATAGAAGACAAGCAGTTTTTTTATAATAATTAGCTTGATAGGACGCTTAACATGAGGAAATAAACATAGTTTTTGTAAATTCTTTTTATAATTTGACTATCTTTGTAAAAACTAAATATTATGATACATACAATTGTTATTCCTGATAATCAAATAATTTCATTTACTATTCCTCAAAATTATGTTGGCAAAGAATTAGAGGTTATTGTTTTTGAAAAAGAAGAAGGGAATCAGGAAAAATTAAATTTGCCCAAAAAAAGGGTTTCTTTTAATGCACTTTCCATAGATACAAAAAATTTTAAATTTGATAGAAATGAAGCTAACCGAAGATAAAGTTTTTGTAGACACCAATATTTTGGTTTATTCATACTCTAATAATGAACCCGAAAAGCAAACAATTGCAAGAAATCTAATTGCTGATAATGATTCGTTTATTAGTACACAAGTATTGCAAGAACTCACAAACACAGTAATACGAAAATTCAAATATTCCTACAAGGATGCTATAATTGCCTTAAACGAAAGCATTCAGAATAACAATATTCATGTTAATACAGAAATTACCATCACTCAAGCCTGTAAAATTGCCGAACGTTATGGTTTTTCTTTTTATGATAGCCTTATCATTGCTGCTGCTATTGAATGCAGTTGCTTATTCCTTTATTCCGAAGATTTGCAACATAATCAAATTATTAACGATACTCTCAAAATCGTTAATCCCTTTTAATAATTACCAGAAATTGCTTTTTACAACTTATTTATATTCACAAGTCATCTGATGACTTTTAGGTTGTTTGTATTATCCTTGCGGATTTTATGGTAAAGAAAAACGATCTGAATGGCGAAAATAGATTACCACAGATATTTAAAAAACAACACAGTCATTAGAACACTATTGGGTAAATTGGTATAAAACCGGAGCTATTGTCTGTAGAAGAAGATTTTAAACAATTTGAACGTAGGGTAAAATTAGCAAATAAAGAGATTGTAAGGAAAAAACGTAAAGGCAAAAATAATTAAGCTCAGATTTATAATTTATTTAATGGTTTTGAGAAATATATGATTATTTTTGTAGTATGATCGTCGGTATCTTGAAAAATGAATATATCCGATATCGTTTTGGCTTTTGAGAGACTTCATTATAAATCTATTTAATATCCCGTTATTGGGTAATATATGAAAACTTACTTTTTTTGCTTAGTTTTTTTAATACTTCCTTTCAAGTCTTATTCTCAGTTGGAAGCAGCAAATTGGTGGTTTGGGATACATGCGGGGATTAGTTTCTTAACTAATCCCCCTCTTTCATTTGGTAATATGGGTGGAAGCGGTGAAGGGATTGCTTGTATTTCTGATACGGCAGGTAATTTCCTTTTTTATACAAATGGAGTATTAGTTTTAGATAAATTAGGGAATACAATGCAAAATGGGTTTGGATTATTTGGGCATGTATCATCTTCACAATCAGCGGTTATTATTCCTTATCCGGATAATTCCAGAAAATACTATGTTTTTACACAAGATGCGGTTGAAAACTTTCCTACAAATCATAAAGGATTAAATTATAGTATTGTAGATATGAATTATAATAGTGGATTGGGTGCTGTAATTCAAAAAAATATTCATCTGGCAGATAGTACTGCTGAAAAAATTGCTGCAATACGACACTGTAATGGGCGGGATACATGGATAATAGTTCATAAACCTATTTCAAATAAATACCTGTCTTATTTAATTACACCTCTTGGTATAACAAATATACCTATAATCAGTATTGGTACTACTCAAATATCTGTTTTTCAGGGATACCTGAAAGCATCTCCAGATGGGAAAAAAATAGCATCCGTTTTATCAGGTCAAGAATATTTTGGTTGTCATGTTGCATTATTTGACTTCAATAATGCTACAGGAATTTTAAGCAATCCAATTATAATTACTAATCAATATAGCTTACTTACACCTTATGGCGCTGAATTTTCACCAAATAATGAATATTTATTTATTACCTATGTTCATGAAGGAGGTTCAAATACTTCGGCACTGTATCAATTTGACATCAGCTCCAATAATCAACTAACAATAAACTCAAGCTTTTTTGAATTATTTATTAACAATGGTCATTTATGGGAATCAAATCCTCAGGCAATACAATTAAGCATTAATCATAAAATTTATATTTCTCCAACTCTTCAAGATAAAATATGGGTAATTCATAATCCAAATGCATTTGGGGTATCATGTAATTTAGACACTACTGGTATTTCATTAACTTCGGGTTATTGTGCGGGAGGATTTCCCAACTTTTTAAACAGTTATTTTAATAAAAACCCCGATTTTAGCTTTATGCAAAACTGTTTACAATTTAACTTCAGCCCGTTTTGCGATAGTTCATCCTTAGATTCCATCCGCTGGAATTTCGGGGATATTGCTTCTGGTTTCAGCAATACTTCTACTCTGTTTAATCCGCTACATACATTCACTGATACAGCAAGCTATACCGTTAGGGTTTATTTTTATTATCCCTGCCGTACCGATAGTGTTATAAAAACGGTAAATGTGCAGTTGCCTGCCTACAGCTTTCCCCCGGCTTATATAAAAGACACGATAACAAATATATGCAGAGAGTTGCTGTTTAAACCCGTATGCGACAGTGCAGCCCTGGATTCTGTGCATTGGAACTTCGGAGATACTGCCTCAGGTTTGTTCAATACTTCCAATGTATATAATCCTTTACATTTATTTACAGATACGGGAACTTATACCGTAAGGCTGATAATTTATGCGTATTGCCGCAGCGATACCATTTATAAAACGGTAACACTTGATCTTCCGTTCAAAAACAGCTACCTTGGTGCGGATACCACCTTGTGCAATCAGGACAGCCTTGAACTGGGCCTGCAGATTCAATCGTTGATACCAGCCGTCTATCAGTGGCAAAACGGATCCAACAGTCCGACGTTTATAGTAACTCAAGCGGGAAGCTATAGTGTAAATGTAGTAGCCGGAGGTTGTTTATTTACGGATACGATAAATGTTGATTATCAGACGACCCCGATGCTGGCATTGCCCAATGATACCATAATCTGTGAGGACAGCCGTATAGATATTAATATCCCGGCGGGGAATTACAATTTATTATGGAACGACGGGAGTTCAGAATTAACACGAAGTATTACACAAGCCGGTAATTACTGGCTCACCGCGAGCAATCTCTGTGGCAGTGCAACAGATACCTTTGAATTGCAAACCAAAAACTGCAATTGCTATCTTTATTTTCCCAATGCTTTCACACCCACCGGGGATGCGCTGAATGAATGTTTCGGAGCGGTTTACAATTGCGAATTTGAGAGCTATCATTTGTACATTTACAACCGCTGGGGGCAATTGCTATTTGAAACCACTCAAGCAAACGAATGCTGGGATGGGAAGTACAAAAACGAAATGGTAATTTCTGGTGTATATATCTGGTTTGTTGAATACAAAAGTATTTACGAAGATGAAATGACAGGGAGAAAAGGGAGAGTGGCAGTTATTTATTAAAAATCCAAATTATTTAATTCAGGAACAATTTCATCCTTAATTTTCTGCAATGCTTTTTGTTGCGCGTCTTTCAGTGCATTTTCGTAATCCCTGATCTGCATTCCTTTAAAATTGGTAAATCCATTGCTGAAAATTTCTGCTTCGGTTTTATTGTCGATAATTGAAATTTCACAATCCACAAATACAACATAAAGGTCATTTTTTTCAAGATAGGTACCTTTGGTGGTTTTGCAGGAAATTTTAACCGTAACATCGGCTTTTTGCCTGCTTTCGGTAAATGAAAATAATTTGTCGGAAAGTTCTTTTTTAAAGCCGTTTCCAATGGTTTTTCGTTGGGAAGGAATGCCAAAATCACTTTCCTCGATTTCCATAAAAGCCTTTTTACCTTCCACTTCCACCGTGATTTTACATTCAGGTATATTGCTTTCAAAAGCAAAGAGCTGGCTGCTTAACTTATCTTTTATGAGATCCCCCAAGATGGCTTCAATATCCAGTTTGGCCCTGATCTGCTGTACTTTTCCTTTATTGGTAACCTTTGCAGTTGACAATATGGCATCTCCTCCGGCATTGGTGATAATTTTTTCATCCAGCACACTTTTTCCTTTTACAAAAGTAAAACGCAAAGGCAAAGTAGTAACCGGCGTTGACATTTTTCCTGCTTTAACATCCTGATAGGAGGCTGTTACAACAATGTCTTTGTTGATAGGCGTGGATAAACTCACAAAAAGCTTATCCATATTGGGGCGTAAACGAATATTGTGCAGAATTTTCTGAACGGAATTGTAAATTTCAGTACCCAAATTGATGCTTCCTTTGGTTGGAGAGAAAATATTCAATTCATCTGCAAGGTGTTTTTTGATCACATCAAAGGCTTTCAAATAAAAAAGGATGGCATTGTTGTAATCAGCATTTTCTTCGTATTCACCGGCTTTTTCGTAAAAACTTAAGGATCGTTTTTTGATATCTTCCAGTTTTTTTGCTTTCAGATCTGCATATAGTTTTTTTGATAATTTATAAAAAACCCAGTATTCATTGTCGTTCCCCCAGGAAGCTGATAATTCATAGCCTTCCAGATTTTCTTTAATAGAAGTATTGGTATAGGTTTTGAATTCTTCTTTCAGTTCTGTTTTATTTTCAAACTGATACAGCATGGAATTGCCTGAAATTTTTATGGAAATTTCAGAAACCAGATCATTCAACGCATTGTTTCGGGCGATTGAAATGTAATTATCACTCATTCCTGATTTTTTTGCCATGCCAATACCAATGTAATAATCGTTCATTACAGGGCGACTGCTTACCCATTGTGGAATTGTATTCGCAGGCTGTTCAACAACAGCTTGTTGTGTTTTACATGCCTGAAAAATTATAAAAACAGCCAACAGCAATAAGTGTATTTTTTTGATCATGTGTAATGGGTTTTGAAAGAGTTTTCAAATGTATAAAAAAAATGGTAATTACCCGATTTGTTTTGTTTAATAAATGTAATTAATCCTAAAGTTTACAAAAAGAATGCCAATCTGTTTGTTTTTGCGCTCATTACAAAAAAACAATCTTTTTCTTTAAACTTATGAACAGCCCTCAAATGTATTCAGTTTTTTAGTATTTTTACAAAAAACGGAATTCAAAAACCAGTATGCATTAAATTTCTGAAACTCAAAAAATTGATTTTTCAGTCTGTTCAATTTCGCAGTTTTTTTTAAAACAAAATTTCAAATACTGAATAATGTCAGATTTTACACATTTACACGTTCACACACAATACTCAATTCTGGATGGTGCTGCCAAGATAAAGCAATTGATGGCAAAAGCCAAATCATTAGAAATGAAAGCACTTGCTATTACCGATCATGGGAATATGTATGGTACCCTCGAATTTTTTAACGAAGCCAAAAAGCATGGAATTAAACCTGTTATTGGTTGTGAAATGTACGTGGCAGATGGAAGCAGGTTTGAAAAGAAAGGGAGAGAGGACAGAAGCGGATTTCATTTAATTTTACTGGCCAAAAACAAAACAGGTTATCAAAACCTGGCCAGATTAAGTTCTCTGGGATTTAAAAAAGACAGTTTTTATTATACACCCCGTATCGATAAAGAATTGCTGAAAAAATACAGTGAAGGTCTGATTGCCTCAACAGCTTGTCTGGGAGGTGAAGTACCCTATTATATCATCAACAATGGCATCGAAAGAGCCGCTCAGACGGTACAGGAATATGTTGATATTTTCGGAAAGGATTTTTATCTGGAATTACAGAATCATGGCATACCCGAACAAAAAAAGGTAAATGAAGGGATGCAAACCCTGGCCAAAAGATTTGATTTAAAATGTATAGCCACCAATGATGTGCATTTTATCAATGCCAATGATTCAGAACCTCATCATATTTTAATCTGTCTGAATACCGGAAAAGATTTTGACGATGCCGATGCCATGCATTATACAGGTCAGGAATACCTGAAATCTATGGAAGAAATGCAGGCTTTATTTTCTGATTTTCCGGATGCCATTTCGAATACCCAGGAAATAGTTGATAAGATAGAAGATTATGAACTCGAAAGAAAGGTTATTTTACCTGTATTTCCGCTTCCTGAAGGGTTTGAAACAGAAATGGATTTTTTGCGCCATCTTTCGTTGAAGGGTGCTGAAAAAAAATATCCTGAATTGACGGAAGAGATAAAGGAAAGGCTGGATTTTGAATTATCAGTCATAGCTTCCATGGGATTTCCCGGTTATTTTTTAATTGTACAGGATTTTATCAACAAGGCCAGGGAAATGGATGTGATGGTGGGTCCGGGCAGAGGTTCTGCGGCTGGTTCTGTGGTTGCTTTTTGCATTGGGATTACCAATGTAGATCCAATTAGATATAACCTGCTTTTTGAAAGATTCTTGAACCCAGAAAGAGTTTCGATGCCTGATATTGATGTGGATTTTGATGATGAAGGCAGAGACCGTGTATTAAAATATGTGGTTGAAAAATACGGGGAAGATAAAGTAGCTCAAATTGTTACCTTTGGTACCATGGCTGCCAAATCTTCCATACGTGATGTTGCAAGGGTATTGAAACTTCCGCTTCAGGAATCAGACCGGCTGGCAAAATTAGTCCCTGAAACGCCCGGAATTACCCTCGATAAAGCTTTTTGTGAAGTAAAAGAATTAGAAGAGGCGCGTAAAAACGGAGATGCTCTGGTTAAGAAAACCCTGGAATTTGCCCGTATTCTTGAAGGTTCGGCACGCCATACCGGTACTCACGCCTGTGGTGTAATCATAGGTCCTGATGATTTAATGAATTATATCCCTTTAAGCACTTCCAAAGATTCAGATCTGATGGTGTCACAATATGAAGGCACTTTGATAGAGTCAGTTGGTATGCTTAAGATGGATTTTCTGGGATTGAAAACACTATCCATCATCAAATCAGCCATTGTAAATATATACAAACGACATCAGATAAAAATTGATATTGAAACCATTCCATTGGATGATGCGATTACTTTTGAACTTTATCAAAAAGGAGATACCATCGGTACTTTTCAGTTTGAATCGGATGGAATGCGGGGTTATCTGAAAGACCTGAAGCCGACAAATATTGAAGATCTTATTGCCATGAATGCCCTCTACAGGCCAGGTCCCATGCAATTTATACAGACCTTTATCAACCGGAAACTGGGAAAAGAAAAAGCAGAATATCCGCATCCGATGGTAGAAGGAATCTTAAAACCAACCCATGGTATTATGGTTTATCAGGAGCAAATCATGCAAACTGCTCAGATTATGGGAGGTTACAGCCTCGGAAGAGCCGATGTGTTGCGGCGTGCCATGGGTAAGAAAAAAGCTGAAGCAATGAAAGCCGAACAACAGGAATTTGTTGCCGGTGCTGTAAAACAGGGGATTGATGAGAAAAAAGCCATCGAAACCTTTGATATCATGGAAAAATTTGCTCAATATGGTTTCAACCGTTCACATTCTGCTGCGTATTCACTGGTGGCTTACCAGACAGCTTATCTGAAAGCCCATTATCCGGCAGAATATATGGCGGCTGTGCTTACACACAACCTGAGTGATTTAAAAAAGATCACCTTCTTTATTGATGAATGCAACCGTTCAAGGATTCCTGTACTTGGACCCTGTATCAACGAAAGTGTGATGAATTTTACTGTTAACAAAAAAGGTGAAATCAGATTTGGTATGGCTGCTATCAAAGGCGTTGGAGAAGCTGCTGTTTATGCAATCATCGAAGAACGTGACAAAAACGGGTTTTACAAAAACATTTTTGACCTTGCCAAAAGAGTAAACCTAAAAGCGGTCAATAAGAGAAGCCTAGAAGCTCTAGCCTATGCAGGTGCTTTCGACACCTTTGAAGATACACACCGTGCACAATATTTTTACCAGGAAAAACCGGAAGATGGAAATTTTCTTGAAAAAGTGGTTCGGCATGCCTCTCAATACCAAAATGGATTGAATTCGTCTCAACATTCACTTTTTGGAGATACCGAAGAAACCGAAGTTCAAGATCCTCTCATGCCTGAAATCTCACCCTGGTCCAGGGTTGAGCAATTAAAAAAGGAAAAAGAAATTGCCGGATTTTACCTTTCCGGTCACCCTTTGGACGATTTCAAACTTGAAATACAAAACTTTTGCACTACAGAAATCGAACTCTTGAACGAAAATTTAAAAAGCCTGCAGGGTCGAGATTTGCGATTCGCCGGCATCATCTCCTCGGTTTCGCACCGAACAACCAAATCGGGAAAACCCATGGGGTCGTTTATTATTGAAGATTACAATGGTTCTTTTAATCTGGCTCTGTTTTCGGACGACTATGTAAAATTTAAAAATTATTTGTATGAAGGAGCGCCTCTTTTTATAAAGGCTACTGTCAGGAACAGATACAATTCCGATGATCAGTTTGATATCAAGATCAGTGATATGAAATTATTGTATGAAATTATCAAAGACAATTCATCCAAAATTACCATGCGTATCCCTTTAGCTGAAATAAGCCCTGATTTTATCGATACATTAAAAATTAAAATTAAAAAATACAAAGGCAAATGCAAACTGGTAATTCAAATTTTTGATACGGAAGATAAAAAATACATCAATTTATTTGCAAGAAATACGGGTATTGATGCAGCAGGATTTGCAAAAGCATTCAATGACCATAAAGAAATAAGTTTTAAATTAGAATAATAAAAAAAAGTTGTAGTTTAGTTTAGCGTTGTAATATATGTTGTAATGAATATATTGACTTTAAGTTATAGCGATTTTCGTTTTAATAAAAATCATTTTCAAAATATTTATA
>CAIUKU010000305.1 GCA_903899825.1 uncultured Bacteroidales bacterium
GGCAAGAAGTTAATATTGTTACAAAATTGGATACCAATACTATTTTATTAGGAGACCAGATAAATTTAAAATATTCTGTTACCTCTCCTGTTAATTATCAAATTGTATTTCCGGTATTTATCGATTCATTGTCCGAAAAAATTGAAATTGTTAAGCAATCACAAATAGATACTGTTTACAGTCAGGATAAATCAAAATTTACATTAAATCAAACAATTATTATCACTTCTTTTGACTCAGGTTATTATAAAATCCCTGCCTTTGCTTTTCAGTTTAAAAGAATAAATTTTGATGCCCTTATTACTTTGTTTTCTGATTCTCTTTTTCTGACAGTAAATAATGTTGCTGTTGATACAACACTGTCAATCAAGGATATAAAACTCCCTTTAGAAGCACCTATAACCTTAAAAGAGCTTTTACCCTATATTGGATTGGGTCTTGGAATTATCATTTTTATTATCTTGATTATATTTTTTATTCGAAGGTATACCAGAAAAAAAGGAAGTATACTTTTACCCCCTAAACCCAAAATTCCACCTCATAAAAAAGCACTTCAGGATTTAGAATTATTGAGATTAAAAAAACTATGGCAAAATGATAAAATTAAAGATTATCATTCAGAACTCACTGAAATACTGAGAGCTTACTTTGAGCAGCAATTCAATATTTTAGCCCTTGAAATGACTTCCGATGAAATTTTAGAAGCTTTCATATCTATTAGAAATGATGATGATTTACTATCAAAATTGAAACAGATATTAACACTGGCTGATTTGGTTAAATTTGCCAAACAATTGCCTTTGCCCGATCAGCATGATTTAAGTCTTAACAATGCAATTTACATTGTTAAAGCAACTTATACAGAACCAAGTAAAGAAAATACGAATATCGAAACTACTGATAATTTAATACAGAACTAACGATGTCAGATTTTTTAAGACATATAGAATTTGCTAATCCTGCTTATCTTTATTTACTATTGATAATTCCATTACTCATTGTTTGGTATATCTTCAGGCATTTTAATACGTTTGCAGAAATTCAGTTTTCAAGCTTTTCTCCTTTTAAAAATGCGAAAAAGACCTTCAAACAAAAAATGTATCATATCTTATTTATATTTAGACTTTTAGTGATTATTTTTTTAATAATTGTATTGGCCCGGCCACAATCCAGTTTAAGTAAAAGAAATGTTTCTATTGAAGGGATTGATATAGTTATGGCTTATGATATTTCAAGTAGTATGCTTGCAGAAGATTTTAAACCCAACAGATTAGAAGCTGCCCGTGATGTTGGAATGCAATTTATTAACGGAAGACCTAATGACAGAATTGGTTTGGTTGTTTTTAGCGGAGAAGCTTATACACAATGCCCCTTAACTTCAGATCACGGAGTATTAAAAAGTTTGTTTCTATCTGTAAAAAATGGTCTGATAGAAGATGGTACCGCTCTTGGTGATGGATTGGCAACTGCAGCAAGCAGAATAAAAGACAGCAAGGCCATCAGTAAAGTAATTATTCTTATGACAGACGGAGTTAACAATATGGGTTCTGTGGATCCACTCTCTGCTGCAGATATTGCGAAATTATATGGTATCAGAGTTTATACAATAGGCATTGGAACAACTGGTGTAGCACCTTATCCATTTAAAACTCCATTTGGTATTCAATACCAAAACATGGAAGTAAAAATTGACGAAGCACTTTTAAAACAAATTTCAAAAATAACCAATGGAAATTACTATCGTGCAACTTCAAAAACCAAACTTGAAAATATTTTTAAAGAAATTGATAAGTTAGAAAAATCCAAAATTGATGTTACTGAATTCCATAAAAAATCAGAAGAATTTTTGTATTTCATTTTGTTGGCTGGTTTTTTCTTATTGCTTGAAATAATAATCAGATATACTATTTACAAGACTATACCTTAATTAGAACATGATTAAATTTGCTGAAATATCATATCTATATGCTTTTCTTTTAGTGCCTTTTTTCATCCTTTTATTTTGGATGATGCAAAAAAAGAAAAAAATGTTGCTGAAAAAACTTGGCGACCATAAGCTAATTATGCAATTAACAGAAAATTATTCAAATACCAGGGTAATCTGGAAATTCATTATACTTTTAACTGCATTTATATTTATTGTTATCACTCTCTTAAGAGTTCAAATCGGATCAAAAATTGAAAAAGGAAGCCGCAGAGGTGCTGATATCATTATTGCTTTGGATATATCCAATAGTATGTTGGCCGAAGACATCCAACCCAACCGTTTGTCCCGTTCGAAACAAGCCATATCAAAGCTTATCGAAAAACTTGAAAACGATAGAATAGGTATCATAATATTTGCCGGAAAAGCATTTGTTCAGTTGCCACTTACCAATGATTACGGAGCTGCAAAAATGTTTTTGGAAACCATAAATACCAATGATATAAATGAACAGGGAACAGCCTTGGGGTCAGCTATTTCTCTGGCTGTTGAATCTTTTGATCAAAGTAAAAACAAGGAAGCTGAAAAAAACAATAAAGCGATTATAATCATTAGCGATGGAGAAAACCATGAAGATGAAGCCATTGAGCAAGCTAAGATAGCTACAGAAAAAGGTATCAGAGTAAATACAATTGGTATGGGCCTCATTGATGGAGCTCCGATTCCTTTGTACATAAACAACTATCAATCTGGTTATAAAAAAGACCAGCAAGGGAATACAATTATTACAAAACTTGACGAAACTATGCTTCAAAAAATTGCTGTAACAGGAAATGGAGCTTATGTAAGAGCAAATAATAGCAATGCAGGTTTACAAACTATTTTTGATGAAATAAATAAGCTTGACAAAAAAGAATATGATACGAAATCATTTTCTGAATTCGAAGACTA
>CAIUKU010000306.1 GCA_903899825.1 uncultured Bacteroidales bacterium
TTCATGCTGACTTTCAATATATTTTATTTCATCAAGTTCGATACGGATAAGTTTGTATTCCGATTTTACAAACAGATGATTCGCTGTTGTCCTGACCGTTTCCTTCTGAATATTTTCAGTTAGTTCAATAAGATTTTTCACCTTATTCGCCGCTTTCAGGAAATTGCTGAAGGTAATAGGTTTTAATAAATAATCTGTGGCATCTACCTGAAAACCCTCCACTGCATATTCACTATAGGCCGTAGTGAATACAATAAAAGGTTTGTTTGCCAGCGATTTTACAAATTCCATTCCGCTGATGTCAGGCATATTAATGTCAATAAATAGAAGTTGTATATCGTTTTTATCCAAAATGCTCATTGCCTCTGAAGCATTTCTGCATTCGGCCACTAATTCAAGAAAAGGAACTTTCTGAATATACCCGGCTATCTTTTTAACTGCCAGGGGTTCATCATCGATGGCTATACATCTTATTTTCATACCGGAATTATTAGTTTAACTTCATACTCATTATCTTTGTCGGATATATCTAATTTGTAATTCTTTTCGTACAACAAACTCAGACTTTTTTTAATATTCTCCAGCCCAATACCCATATATTCGTCATACTGATTTACAACAGTTTTATGTTTGCTGTTTTTTATAATACAATCCAGCGTGTTTTCATGTAGCTGTATTTCAAAATAAATAAATGACTTCATTGGATAACTTACACCATGCTTAAAGGCATTTTCGAGCAACGAAATAAATAACATAGGTGGTATTTTAATATCCGGTATTTGATCTGGAATCAGTAATTTAACTTCAACTTCATCTGAATGCCTGAGTTGCATCAACGAAATAAAGCTACGTATAAATTCAATCTCTTTTTTCAGTTCAATGGTGTTCTGAGCCGAATCGTAAAGTAAATAACGCATCAATATTGAAAGACGTTCGATAGCATCCTGTGCTTTTGCAGCATCCATTTCAATAAGTGAATGAATATTGTTCAGCGTATTCATAAAGAAATGCGGACTTACTTGATGCCTTAATAAAGCCAGATTGGTTTTAAGATGTTCTTTCTCCGCATCTTTTCTCAAGTCCTCTTCACTTAACCATTTCGACATCAGTTTAATTGTTGTTCCGGCACCTACAATTAAGATGCAAATAATAAGATTATCTGCAAATGCCATAAGAGGCGGTTTATGCATTGGAGCATTCAAACCAGGTGGCATTAAGCCATTTGAGGTATTTATTTCGGAAGCAGTCCGGGGAGGAAAGCCAGAAGGAAGCAAGACATTAATAGCAACTACTAATATTATCAAAACAGATATTGAAAGAAAGTAATACAGGTATTTCTTTTTGAAAAGTAAGCAGGGTGCCAAAATATAAACATTGACTAGAAAAACAACAAAATATCCAAACACATGCATCCAGTTTATCATCATATCATTCCAGTTAACAAGACCTGCACCACGTTCACTGAAATAAGGCACTGAAAAAACCAATACCCAAATCAGTAAGTATAATAAAAATTCAATTTTCCTGGGGTTTAATCTAAGTGAGTTCATTCTACAAATATATTAAATTTCTTTAAAATTGCAATTTGTAAATAAAATTCGGGAAAAAACCTAGTTGATAAGTTGTTTTTATTGACCTGCTTCTATCGTCGTACTCTTGCGAAAAAACGTTTTCATTATTCGTTACATTTTGCAAATCTAAAGAAAATGATTGCGATAACTTTCTTTTCCGGCTATTGTGTGTGTATCCAATTTTTAAATCCATTCTAAAATAGGTAGCATAATAATCAGAATAAGCATCTGATGATAAAACATTACGCCCTGTTGCCTGTGATGCTGTTAAATTTACAGGAGTATTTGCTCGACCACCAGCATTGGTTATTTTTAAATCGGCACTTATTTTGTTTCTTTTGTCGCTGCCAACTTTCCACTCTTTTCCTCCTAAAATATTATAGACATATCTGCCATTAAATGCTGTATTTCTTTCTATTCCGTCGCTTCCTATATATTTTGAACTATAGATGGAAGAAGTTAGTAAAACATAATATCCTTTGCTGAAAAACTTTTCTATAGTTAATTCTACACCATAATTAGTTCCTGTACCTTTGTTAGTTAAGCTGTCTTCCAGATCAGTTTTAAAACTTGCTCCGGTATTAAGCATAGAGTAGTTGCTTGAGAAAGTATTTACAGGCACGTCATAGAGAGATTGATAATATACTTCAGCTTTAAGCCGCCAGTCTTTTATAGGTTGCAAATCATATCCCAACACAAAATGATGACTTTTGGTAAAATCCAGCTTTTTGTTATTATAACTATAAGAGCCATCAGTATTTTGCGTTTGTAAGAAATATACATTTATGGGTTGCATTTGCGAATGAAGTCCGTAGCCTAAACTAATGCTACTTTTATTATTAAGTTCATATTTCAGTCCTAAACGAGGTTCAACCGATGAAGAATTATTTAAGAAAAAAAGTTGAGAATGCACTCCCGCATTTAAAGTGAGTTTTTCGCTGAAACTATATTTGGCATGAATGTATGCTTGTGCCAGATTGGTGTAACTGTTGTAATCCCAAATCTGTTTCCAATCATCTATAGTTCTTTCTTTTGTTCTGTAATATAAATCCAATCCTATCAATTCGTCCTGAACACCAATTTTCACAAACAATTTTGAATTTATTTTGGAATTAAAACTAGTTGAAAAATTAAAAGCTGTTTTGACAACATTGTTTTCTTGTCCAATGAAAGATTCGCTTGTTTGACGGTCGAAAGAATAATCGGTTTGGTCGGTTTTGGAATAATTTAAACCTATGGTAGAACTGAAATACGATTTGGTATTCAATTGTTTGAAGTGATTCAATCCGATAATACCAATCTTACTGCTTAAGTCATGTCCGCCACCTTCGCCTGCATATAAAGAACCTGAAGTGCCACCGGAAATATTGATACTGCTAGTTGCCAAAATACCAAACAAGGTAAACCTGCCCATTTTGGTATTTCCACTACATACATTAAAAGACAAATCTTGATAAGAAGGTGTAGCTGTTGTGCCAATATTAACACCCATAGCCTGCGCAACACCAGCCAATGCATAACGATAACCAATTAAATAGGAAGAACTGTTTGTTTTATTTATCGGTCCCTCGGTAGTTGCTTCCAAACCAGTTATCACACCCATTTGCAATGTAGTTTCTCTTTTATTGGAATTACCGTTTCTAAAACCCAAATCAAAAACTCCGGCGGTTGCATTACCATATTCTGAGGGAAAAGCAGAAGTTAAAAAATCAGAACTCTTCAATAAATTAGTATTTAATGCACTAACTGCCCCGCCTGTTGTTCCAACTGAAGCAAAATGGTTAGGATTCGTAACATTCATTCCGTTTATCCGCCATAAAACACCAACTGGCGAATTGCCCCTTATTACAATATCATTTCTGGAATCGTCAGGCGCACTTACTCCTGCAAAGTTAGCAACTAAACGTGCAGCATCACTTCGCCCACCCGAATATCTGTTTACTTCTTCCATCGAAAAAGTACGGGCACTGATTGAAGTTAAATTGTTGATTGTTTTATCTTTACTGTTTGCTGTTACAACAACTTCAGATAAGTTAGTAATATTCTCTTCCATTGCAATATCCAGTATTGTTTCTTTTCCTGATGTTACCACAACATTTGGAATAATTACATCTTTATAACCTATAAATGAGACTTTTATTTCATATCGGTCAGGAAAAATATCCGTAAGTACATATTTGCCATTTACATCGCTTGAACATCCTTTTTTTACATTATTAATAATAATTTGAATACTTGCTCCTGGTAATGTTGTTTGAGAATATTTATCAGTTACAACACCACGTATATTTTGCTTATTGTTTTGAGCAAAAGAAATATGGGATATAAAAAGAAAAATTATTAAAAAGTGCTTTTTCATGTTTTAAATTTTATTATAATGTAAAACGATAGCAGGTCTTGAAGACCTGCCGTGATTTTATTTATGTTTTATACTTATTGAATATTTCTCACAAGACGCACATAGTTTAATACCCTTTCTTCTCCTGCGCCGCTCCCTAATACCTTAGCGTCAAAACGCACTGCACCGGCACCGTGAAGGTTTTCTCCGTTTCCATCTTCTGCCTGTCCAAAAGCCACATACCAAGCATTACTGTATGTTCCATTCGGTTGTGGAATTGCAGATGTACTTGTCCAATAATAAGGATAGTCAGCCTTTCCACCATCGTTAGAATACCAGTGCAACTGAATAATGCATTTATTGCCGGTCCTACATTGGCAGCTATTGTTGCATAAGGCGAACGTGTGTAATCTACCAAACTTTGAAGTTCTTTTGTATTGGGCAATCGCCAATCGTTGTGACCCAGATAATTTGCATTATTTTGTGTTTGAGCATAAGCAAGTGCGTGTTCCCAATCCATTCCCGAACCATTATCGGCTTGTTGCCACATTAAGCCTGTAGCCAAATCAGAAATAGTACCATCATTATTGTTTTGAAATAAATTGACGCCATATGAAAGGTTGCCGCGTACACAACGAACCTGATGCTTTGGACCAGAACTGATACTATAGGCTTTAATATGTCCGGTGCCAAAATTTACACCAAAAGCAAGTTTATCACCGGCCACCTCGCCGTGTCCACCGCTTATGTTGCCCAGAACTCCAGTATATTTGTCGCTACTCCAGAATATTGCATGACTAAGGTCTTGTTCATCAGTATATTTAACGTCAAAATAGTTTGTGTCAATATAAGGCCATCCGATACTTGCATTCCATAATGAGTATAGCTCCTTGATGGTTGGCACACGCCAGTCGTTGTAGCCACCATATTTTTGATTGTTCAAATTGTCAACTACGGTTTGAGTTGAAGCCCAATAATAAGTGCCACTGTCATACGTTTTTTGCCAGGTTAAGCCTGTAACTTCATCCTTAACTGTAAGTCCATCGCTGCTTTTGATGTAAACAGGAGTTGCATGCGTAAACTGAGCATCCTGACCGAAAAAGGCTTCTCCCAAAACAGGAGTGATAATGTTGCCTAAACTGTCCCATGATTTGGTTTGACTTGTACCGATAACGTGGTAGCATCCAGCATAAGCCGCTGCTCGTGGAACAATTTGTAAATCACCAGTAATTGAAGTTGTTGTTGTTGAATTATCATCTTTCTTACACCCTGCTAAATTCATATTTAGAAGGACTAAAACACCTATTAAAACTGATAGAAAATTTTTTTGATTTACTTTTGATTTCATTTTTTTAAATTTTGATTTATTCTTTAACTATTTTCTTAATTTCATATGTCTTTCCATTTTCAAGTTTTATTAAATATACTCCAGATGAAAAGCTATTTGTTTGCACAACGGTTTTTTCAACCAAACTGCCTTTGTGCACCACCTGACCAATAGAATTTAAAATCTCAAAGTTTGCCATTTCTCTATTACCTTTCATTTCAATTGTAAGTTCGTTTGAAACAGGATTGGGATAAACATCGTATAAAACAGGGCTTCTGTTTTCATTAATAGAAGCTGGACTAGCATTACGAACTAAGCGGGCATAATTGTATATTCTTACCGCATCACCCTGAGGTGCATTGGCATTGTAATATCCATTTCCATAATGTGTATATCCTGTAAAACTACTGGGTTTGGGATCGCTTCGTTCACATCCGGCACCATGTATATCAGTCCACCCTATGCCAGAGAAATAGCCCATTGCTCTTCCGAAGCACACATAGGCTGCACTTGCTCCGTTTGTCTGTGTTTGCGAAGAAAAAGTAGTACTGCTCCAATACCAGGGATAATCTGCTACACCTCCTTCATTGGTAATCTGGGTGCAGTTGAACATCGGATTTATTGCCGCAGAACTTGTTGTTACCGGAGATCGGGTATAATCAACTATACTTTGTAATTCTTTTACATCGGGTAATCGCCAATCAGAATATCCAGCATAAGTGAGATTTTCAGCATAACTTAATGCATCTTTCCATAAAAGCCCTGCTCCATTATCGTTCTGCATCCACATCAGCCCTGTAGCGTTATCGGTAATGGTACCGTTTCCGTTGTTAACGAATTGATTTGTGCCATAAGCAGTATTGCCGCGAACATATAAAACATAGTAGTGCTTTGCTGTTCCGCATTCTGGAACAGTATAAGTAGTTGGATAACCTTTAATTCGTCCATCAATAAAATTGAATCCAAATACAGTTTCTAATTGGCCAAATGTTGTGCTAACATATAAAGTAGAGGATACAATCTGACCATCAATAATCCGTTCAGTTCCAAGGCTGCCATGGGACAGTGAATTCACATCGCCGTAGCCAACAGAGAAATAAGTTGTATCTATATATTTTATTGGAATTGGTTGGGTAGGACCTGGTTCTGCTCCATAGAACATGGCAAGGGAATACAGTTCTTTAATACTAGGTAAACGCCAATCATTATATGCGCCAGTGTTGCATGTCGTAGCACCAGCCAATGCCTCTGAATAGGTCAGTTTATCAAAGAAATTAATTGTTCCGTCACCGGTTCTGTCCTCAGTTTGCTGCCACATCAGCCCTGTTACATTGTCGGTTACTGTGCCATTAGCATTATTGGTATAAAAACGCATGTTTCCGGGATGATTTGAATTTTGTCCGTAGAATGCCTGCCCCGGAGTGGGCATTGTTATGGCAACCGCTGTGTCATAAGATATTGTCTGGCCTGTTCCAACAATAGTATATGTGTGAGTTTGACCGAATCCAATAAAGTTTGTCGTTGTCACTATGCATATAATACTAATAACATTGACTGCGATTGATTTTTTAAAAATACTTTCCATATTCTATTTTAATATTAATATGAAAGCAAAAATATATCACAATCTATTGATTTAAAAATGGAATCACTATATGGCTTCATAAAATCACTCAATAATTAGATTTTATCTCTGAATGATTTTATGTTGTTAGCTTTTTGAAGTTATAAACATATAATGGAAATTTTTCTCATATTTGTCTTTAGGCAAGAATATATACAATGAGGCAGGATGCCTTGTTAGTTTAGTCGTAGCGAGACGCTACGACTAACAGCAAAGATCAGACGAATGATACAATAAAACAAACATTGTTTATGTTCAACCTGGTACCGTTCATCGTAGCGTCCCGCTACGATGCCAATTATCCGGCATCTTGCCGATATAATTCATAAAACACCCGATAATGCTAATGGTAAAAGTTTATTAGATATTCTTCTAATTCATTGTCAACTGAAAACGCACTAACAGGCAGGATGCCTTGTTAGTTTAGTCGTAGCGAGACGCTACGACTAACAGCAAAGATTAGACCAATGATACAATAAAACAAACATTGTTTATGTTCAACCTGGCACCGTTCATCGTAGCGTCCCGCTACGATGCCATTTATCCGGCATCTTGCCGATACAATTCATAAAATACCTGATAAAACTAATGGTAAAAGTGTATTAGATATTCTTCTAATTCAGTGTCAACTGAAAACTTACTAACAGGCAGGATACCTTATTAGTTTAGTCGTAGCGGGACGCTACGACTAACAGCAAAGATCAGACCAATGAAGCAAAACAAATATCGGGCTACAAATTAGTTTCATAAAAAAAGCTGTACAGAAAGATATCTATACAGCTTTTTTAATATTATAATGGTAAAAAAAACTATTTCACGTATTTAAAGTTCTTACCTAAATAAATTGCTGCTTCACCCAGGTTTTCTTCAATTCTTAATAACTGATTGTATTTGGCAATGCGTTCGGAACGGCAGGCAGAACCGGTTTTAATTAAACCAGTATTCAGAGCTACCGCTAAGTCAGCTATGGTAGTATCTTCGGTTTCGCCCGAACGGTGACTCATTACAGCGGTATAAGAATTGCGATACGCCATATTCACAGCATTGATGGTTTCGGTTAAGGTACCTATCTGGTTAACCTTTACAAGTATTGAATTGGCAACACCTTTGTTGATACCTTCCTGTAATCTTTTTACATTGGTCACAAACAAATCATCCCCTACCAGCTGAATTTTATGGGTCAGTCTTTCGGTCATCATTTTCCAACCTGTCCAGTCGTCTTCGGCCATACCATCTTCGATAGAGATAATCGGATATTTATTTACCCAGTTGTCCCAGTAATCCACCATTTGAGCAGGTGTTAATTTATCACCGGTAGATTTGTGTAAATGATACACATTTTCTTCAGGTATAAAATATTCGGAGGATGCAGGATCCAGCGCTATATAAATGTCTTCTCCGGCTTTGTAACCAGCTTTTTCGATGGCTTGAAGGATAACGGTTACTGCTTCTTCATTTGATTTCAGATTGGGTGCAAAACCACCTTCGTCACCTACGTTGGTTGAATAGCCCTGTTTTTTCAATACATCTTTTAAATGATGAAAAACCTCGGTACCCATACGGATGGCATCACTGAAAGTAGGAGCGCCTACCGGCATAATCATAAATTCCTGAAAGTCGATAGAGTTATCGGCATGTGAACCCCCGTTTAAGATATTCATCATTGGAATAGGCAAGGTATTGGCGTTAACACCTCCTATGTAGCGATATAAATATTGACCCGATTCCTGAGCAGCTGCATTGGCTACGGCTAAAGACACACCTAAAATTGCATTGGCACCCAGGCTGGCTTTATTGGGAGTTCCATCCAGGTCTATCATTTTCTGGTCGATGGCATTCTGTTCTGAAACCGGCATGCCTTTTAATTCTTCGTTCAGGGTTTTGTTTACATTTTGAACGGCTTTCAACACACCTTTTCCCAGGAAAAGCTTTTTATCACCATCACGCAGCTCAACAGCTTCGTGAATACCGGTAGATGCTCCTGAAGGAACAGCGGCTCTTCCGATGATACCTTCGGTTGTCATTACTTCAACTTCAATGGTTGGATTCCCTCTTGAATCCAGAATTTGTCTTGCAAAAATATTCAGTATTGCACTCATGATTTTTATTTTATTTAAAATGAATTCTTTCCCAAAATTACTATAAAATTTATTCCTAAGCATAAAAAAAAGGATAAAGTATATAAACTTTATCCTTTTTCATATTTTAAATATCAGCATTAAACTTCTTTATTTTCTTCTTCGGTAGCAGGAGTTTCAGTTTCTTCAGTTTCAACAACTGCATCTTCGATAACGGCTTCTTCTACGATTGGTTCTTCCACTTTTGCTTCTTCCTCTTTAGGTGCTTCTACTTTTGGTTTTGCAACAGCTTTAGGTTGTGCTGCAGGAGTTTCGGTAGTTTTTTTAGCTCTTTTTCTGCGGCTAGATTTTGAAGTAGCTTCATCTTTGGCTTTCAGCAGATTTTCGTTATAATCAACCAGTTCGATGATACACATATTTGCATTATCACCCAAACGGCTGCCTGTTTTCAGAATTCGGGTATAACCACCTGGTCTGTCAGCTATTTTAACTGAAATTTCTCTGAATAATTCGGTTACTGCTTCTTTGCTTTGTAAATAACTGAATACAGTTCTGCGGGAGTGTGTTGAATCATCTTTAGCTTTGTTGAGCAATGGTTCTACATAAACTCTCAGTGCTTTTGCTTTAGGCAGTGTAGTTGCAATTCTTTTGTGAAGAATTAGAGAGGTTGCCATATTCGCCAACATGTGTACTCTGTGAGAATGAGTTCTTCCTAATTTATTTATTTTTTTTCCGTGTCTCATTTCGATTAATCTTTATCTAATTTATATTTTGCTATATTCATTCCAAATTCCAGATTTTTACTTTTCACCAACTGTTCGAGTTCAGTTAAAGATTTCTTTCCAAAATTTCTGAATTTTAACAAATCGTTCCTGTTAAATGATACCAATTCACCCAATGTATCAACTTCTGCTGCTTTCAAACAGTTGAGGGCACGAACAGAAAGATCCATATCAACTAATTTTGTTTTCAGTAATTGACGGATGTGAAGGGTGTTTTCGTCAAATTCTTCTGATATTGCTTTTTCTTCAGTATCCAGGGTAATTCTTTCGTCTGAGAAAAGCATGAAATGGTGAATAAGAATTTTAGCTGCTTCTTTCAAAGCTTCTTTTGGATGGATAGAACCATCGGTCTGGATTTCGAAAATTAATTTTTCGTAATCTGTTTTTTGCTCAACCCTGTAATTATCAATCGTAAATTTTACGTTTTTGATAGGTGTATGGATAGAGTCGATACAAATGGTACCAATGTTATCATTTGCATTTTTATTTTCTTCTGCCGGCACATAACCTCTGCCTTTATTAATGGTAAACTCGATGTTGAGTTTAACAGAGGATTCCATATTGCAGATGACCAATTCGGGATTTAATACCTGAAAACCATTGAGGAATTTGTTGATATCTCCGGCTTTAAATGTTTCCTGACCAGAAATATTCACCTGAATTCTTTCATTGTTTACATTATCAATCTGACGTTTAAAACGGATTTGTTTTAAGTTAAGAATGATTTCAGTAACATCTTCAACAACGCCTTTAATGGAAGAAAACTCTTGCTCAACGCCTTCGATTTTCACGGTAGTAATTGCAAATCCTTCTAAAGAAGAAAGCAAAATACGACGTAAAGCGTTACCTACAGTAATTCCGTAGCCGGGCTCCAAAGGACGAAATTCAAATATACCTTGAAAATCATCTGCTTCTATCATTACAACCTTGTCAGGTTTTTGAAAAGCTAATATTGCCATTTAGTTAATTTTTTCTGATTTTTATTAAATTAATTGTTGAAGACAAAACAACAATTTTTAAAATTTTTATATAAAAATTGCAATCAATCTTATTTAGAGTACAATTCGACGATGAGTTGTTCCTTGATATTTTCAGGAATTTCATCTCTTTCAGGGTAGTTGAGGAATTTACCGGTTAAGGTATTTACATCCCACTCCAACCATGAATTTTGATTTACTCTGGAAGCAACAGAATTTGTGATCACTTCCATCGATTTTGATTTTTCTCTAACGGCAATAATCTGACCAGATTTTAATGTATAAGAAGGGATATTCACTACTTTTCCATTAACGGTAATATGACGATGAGAAACCAGCTGACGGGCAGCACTTCTGGTAGGAGCAATTCCTAAGCGGAAAACTACATTGTCTAATCTTGATTCTATCAATTGCAAAAGATTTTCACCAGTAATCCCTTTTTTATGGGCTGCTTTATGAAATACATTTCTAAATTGTTTTTCTAAAATACCATAAGTGTATTTAGCTTTTTGTTTTTCCTGCAACTGAAGACCATATTCTGATTGTTTGGATCTTCTTTTTGTAGCACCATGTTGTCCGGGGGGATAATTCTTTTTTTCAAAAGAACGATCAGGTCCGAAAATTGGATCTTTAAATCTTCTTGCTATTTTGGTTTTTGGCCCTATATATCTTGCCATAATCTTTATATTGTTATACTGATTCTTAAATTATTCTTGAAAAATCTTAGCTCCTTTAAACTCTTCTTCTTTTAGGAGGTCTGCAACCATTGTGTGGTAGAGGTGTTGTATCTTGTATTTCCATCACTTCAATACCTGCTCCGTGTATGGTTCTGATAGCAGATTCTCTTCCTGCACCAGGTCCTTTAACGTAAGCTTTTACTTTGCGTAATCCTAAGTCAAAAGCAACTTTTGAACAATCAGTTGCAGCCAATTGTGCTGCATAAGGAGTGTTCTTTTTAGAACCTTTAAAACCCATTTTTCCGGCTGATGCCCAGGAAATAACCTGACCGGCATTATTTGTCAATGAAATAATGATGTTGTTGAAAGAAGCATTGATGAATGCTTTACCTAATGGTTCTACTTTAACAACTCTTTTTTTTGTAACTTTAGCAGTTTTTGCCATATTTACTATTATTTAAACTTCTTAATTATTCAATAAAAACTAATTATTAACCTTTAGGTGCTTTTTTCTTGTTAGCAACAGTTTTCTTTCTACCTTTTCTGGTTCTGGCATTATTTTTAGTGCTTTGACCTCTTGATGGTAATCCGAGACGATGTCTGATACCTCTGTAGCATCCAATGTCCATCAATCGTTTAATGTTCAATTGTACTTCCGAACGAAGTGAACCTTCCACTTTGAATGAATCATTAATGATGGTACGTATAGCATTTTGCTCATCATCATTCCAGTCGTTAACTTTTTTGTTAACGTCGATACCTGCTTCTTTTAAAATTTTTTGAGCAGAGGCTCTTCCAATACCAAATACGTATGTTAAGCCAATTTCTCCCCGTTTATTTTTCGGTAAATCTATTCCTGCAATTCTTGCCATAAAATGATTTGTATTTTACAGATTAATTATTTTGTTTATCCTTGTCTTTGTTTGTACTTCGGATTCTTTTTATTGATAACAAATATGACTCCTTTTCTGCGAACTATTTTGCAGTCGGGCGTCCTTTTTTTAACAGATGTTCTAACTTTCATTCTTATTGATTTTATTATTATTTATACCTGAATGTAATTCTTCCTTTTGATAAATCATAAGGAGACATTTCAAGCTGTACCTTATCACCCGGTAATATTTTGATATAATGCATACGCATTTTACCTGAAATATGAGCTGTTATAACATGTCCATTTTCCAATTCAACCCGAAACATAGCATTTCCCAATGATTCGGTAACAGTGCCGTCCAGTTGAATTGATGTTTGTTTTGCCATTTAGCTACTTTTTTATTTATTGATCGTTAATAATACTTTCTCAATTTCTTCAAAACTTGATAATATTTCAGCCTTTCCTTTTCTTACTACCACATTGTGTTCATAATGAGCTGAAGCCATTCTGTCAGCTGTTCTGATGGTCCAACCGTCGCGTTCTTGTATTACATTTCGAACTCCTATGTTAATCATAGGCTCAATTGCAATCACCAATCCCTGTTGTAATTTCATTCCACTACCCTTTTTTCCGTAATTAGGAATTTCTGGTTTTTCATGAAGCTTACGACCCAATCCATGACCTACAAGATCTCTCACTACAGAATATCCTAAACTTTCTACATAAGTTTGTATCTCGAATCCGATATCACCTACTCTTTTACCTTCAATAGCTGCATTTATTCCTCTGTAGAGTGATTCTTTGGTGGCTTCCATTAGTTTCAACTTTTCTTCGCTCACATTTCCAACTGCAAAAGTATAGGCTGAATCACCATAAAAACCATTTTTCAAAGTACCGCAATCAATTGAAACGATGTCACCATCTTCTAAGATACGTTTACCTGGTATTCCGTGAACGACTTCATCATTTACCGAAATACACAAACTATGTTTAAACCCATTGTATCCTTTAAATCCCGGAACTGCACCATGACTTCTGATGAAGTCTTCAGCAATTTTATCGAGAAACAAGGTTTCAACACCCGGTTTAATTAGTTTAGCAATTTCTGCTAAGGTTTTCCCAACAAGTAAAGAACTTTCTCTTATTAATTCAATTTCCTCTTCTGTCTTATAATAAATCATGCAAATAATTATATGCAATATTATGCAGTCATGCCGGTTGTAGTTCTGCCTTTAATCCTGCCCGATTTGGTTAATCCGTCATAATGACGCATTAATAAATGACTTTCGATTTGTTGAAGTGTATCTAATACAACACCTACCAAAATAAGCAATGAAGTTCCACCAAAGAACTGAGCAAATTGAGAGTTTACACCAAATAATCTTACGATTGCCGGCATAACAGCAACAAAAGCTAAAAATAAAGAACCGGGCAATGTTATTCTTGACATCACATCATCTAAAAATTCGGCAGTTTTTTTACCGGGTTTTATACCAGGAATAAATCCACCATTCTTTTTCATATCCTCAGCCATTTGATTTGGATTGATTGTAACAGCAGTATAGAAATAAGTAAAAGCAACAATCATTACAGCAAATACAAAGTTATACCAAAATCCGTTAAAATCAGAAAATATTGCAACAAAACCTGATAAAGATTCTGATGCAGCAAATCCTGCAAGTGTGATAGGGATAAACATAATTGCCTGTGCAAAAATAATTGGCATTACACCAGCTGCATTAACCTTTAAAGGAATATATTGACGTACACCACCATATTGTTTGTTTCCGACAATTCGTTTAGCATATTGAACCGGAATTTTTCGGGTTCCCTGAACCAATAATATACATACTAAAATAACAAGTACCAATACTACCAATTCTACAAGGAAGATAACCAATCCACCGCCTTGTTCTTCCATTCTTGAAATAAACTCACCAAATAAAGCAAAAGGTAATCTCGCGATAATTCCAACCATGATCAGCATTGAAATACCATTACCTATCCCTTTATCGGTAATTTTTTCACCCATCCACATCACAAATAATGTTCCTGCAACTAATGTTACAACAGAAGCAATATAGAAAAACATAGTGGGGGGTGTACCATTAAAAGGATAAATTGCGGTTGGCATACTACCTAACTGATGAACCAGATTTGCAATATAACCGGGAGCCTGGAAAGCAGTAATAACTACTGTTAAGTAGCGTGTTAACTGATTTATTTTTTTACGACCACTTTCTCCCTCTTTTTGTAATTTCTGGAAATAAGGTATAGCCATACCTAAAAGTTGAATTACAATTGAAGCAGAAATGTAAGGCATAATACCCAGAGCAAAAACGGAGGCATTAGAAAATGCTCCACCTGAGAACATATTCAATAGTCCTAAAATTCCATCACTGGTTTGACTTTGTAAGGCACCTAACTGGTTGGGGTCAACACCGGGTAATACCACATAAGAACCGAAACGATAAATTAAAACAATACCAATAGTATATAGTATACGCTTACGTAGTTCTTCAATTTTGTAGATATTCTTTATTGTCTGTATAAATCTTTTCATGTAATGTAAGTTATATAGTTGTTGCTACACCACCATTTGCTTCAATCGCTTTTATTGCAGTTGCTGTAAAAGCATGAGCAGTTACCTGTAATTTAGCTTTTAATTCACCTCTTCCTAAAATTTTCACAAGGTCATTTTTAGAAATCAGACCATTTTCTTTTAAAATGTCTAAATCTATCACTTGTAAATTTTTAGTTTCAGCTAATCTTTGCAAAGTATCAATGTTAATTCCATTGTATTCCTTACGGTTGATATTTTTAAAACCAAATTTTGGTACTCTTCTGTAGATAGGCATTTGACCACCTTCGAAACCAATTTTGCGGGAATATCCTGATCTTGATTGAGCACCTTTGTTACCTCTTGTAGAAGTACCACCTTTACCTGATCCCTGACCTCTTCCTATTCTTTTGCATGATTTTACTGAACCTCTTGCCGGTTTAAGATTACTTAAATCCATAATATCTTAATCGTTTATCGTTTATTACTAAATTTCTTCTATGCTCAATAAATGTTTCACTTTATTGATCATTCCTTCTACTTGCGGAGTTAATTCTTTTTCAACCACTCTGTGCATTTTTTTAATGCCTAAAGCAACTAAAGTACGTTTTTGACGTGCTGGTTTATCAATACCGCTTTTGATTTGTTTTATTCTGACTTTTTTCATTGTTGTCTTTTTTAGGGTATTCGTTAACCGTTAAATACTTTATCTAATTCAATACCTCTCATTTTTGCAATCATATAAGGATCTTTAAGCTGAACCAAAGCATCTATAGTGGCTTTAACAACACTATGAGGATTTGAGGAACCTTTTGATTTTGCAAGTACATCTTTCACACCAACACTTTCGAGTACAGCACGCATAGCACCACCGGCTATTACGCCAGTACCGGGAGCTGCTGGTTTAAGAAAAACTTTTGCACCACTATATTTTCCTAATTGTTCATGAGGTAAAGTGCCTTTAAGAATAGCAACTTTTACTAAATTTTTCTTAGCATCATCAACACCTTTTGCGATAGCAGCAGTTACTTCTTTGGCTTTACCTAAACCATAACCTACTACTCCATTTTCGTTTCCAACAACAACAATTGCTGAAAAGCTAAAGGTTCTACCACCTTTTGTAACTTTGGTTACTCTATTGATACTAACTAATCTGTCTTTAAATTCGACTTCGCTAGATTTTACTCTTTTTATGTCTGCCATAATTATTTTAGAATTTTAAACCGCCTTCTCTAGCTGCTTCAGCCAAAGTTTTAACTCTTCCGTGATATAAATAACCGTTTCTATCGAAAACAACACTACTGATACCTGCTTCTAAGGCTCTTTGTGCTATTGTTTGCCCAATTAATTTTGATTTTTCAGTTTTTGAAACTTTTGTATCAGCAAATGTTTTTTCCATTGTTGATGCAGTAGTAATTGTAGTACCATTTGAATCATCAATAATCTGGGCATAGATTTCTTTATTACTTCTAAAAACAGACAATCTGGGTCTTACTGAAGTACCTAGAATCACTTTTCTGATTCTTTTTTTGATACGAAATCTTCTGAATTCTTTTCTATTCTTAAGTGCCATCCTTTTAGGATTTTATATTGTTAATTTTTATTTACTTGATGCTGCTTTACCGGCTTTTTTTCTAACAACTTCACCAACAAATCTGATACCTTTTCCTTTGTATGGTTCTGGTTTTCTCAACGAACGAATCTTTGTAGAAACCTGACCTAACAATTGTTTATCATGTGATTTTAGTATAATTGTCGGATTTTTCCCTCTTTCTGCAGTAGTTTCAACTTTTACTTCTACAGGAAGTTCCATAAAAATATTATGTGAATATCCTAAAGCAAGTTCTAAAACTCTACCATCAGTTGAAGCTTTATATCCAACTCCAACTATTTCCTGAACTGAAGAAAATCCTTCAGAAACACCTTTAACCATATTAAAAACAAGAGATCTGTACAATCCGTGTAAGGCTCTGTGTCTATTTTGATCAGTTGGTCTTTCGATAGTTATTTTTGCTTCTTCAACATTGATATTTACAGTTATTGCCGGATCAACGCTTTGTTCCAATGTTCCCAATGGTCCTTTAACTGTAACAAGATTCTTATCAGAAACAGTTATTGTAACTCCTTTTGGCAATTGAATTGGTAATTTCCCTATTCTTGACATTTTTATTTCTCCTCTATTAGCTTATGTAACATAAAACTTCACCACCAATATGCTTGGTTTTGGCTTCTTTGTCTGTCATCACTCCATGTGATGTTGAGAGTACTGCAATACCTAAACCATTCATTACTCTTGGTAAATCTTCAGCACCTACGTATTTTCTTAAACCAGGACTACTCACTCTTTGCAAATTGTTAATTGCTGATATTTTGGTTACAGGATGAAATTTTAAGGCTATTTTAATGATTTGTGGTAAAGTTTCTTCTTCAAATTTATAGTTTAAAATATAACCTTTATCGAATAAGATTTTAGTTATTTCTTTTTTTAGTTTTGACGAAGGAATCTCAACAA
>CAIUKU010000307.1 GCA_903899825.1 uncultured Bacteroidales bacterium
ACTATGTATAAGATAAATAGAAAAAAACATACTCAAATTATTTTTAGAGTTAAAAAAACATATTTCGCATTTATCCCTTATTAGTGTTAATATTTAAGAAAAAAAACAAAAAAAAAACAGAATTGTTTAACGTTTTTTAAATTTTGGGTAAAAAAAGGAATCAACAGTTTAATACAAAACAAAAACGGATTAAAATATTATTTTTAATCCGTTTTATATATTTTTCAATTAAATTGAAGAAGATTTATTTTTAGGAACTTAAGAAAAAAAGATTTATATCACACCTAAAAATGCCTGATAAGCTTTTAGCGTAGTTATAATATTGGACTTTACGTGTATAAATTCATCAACGCCTATTGTTTTAAATTCCTCAATCTGGTCTTTGGGATAACCTGCTACTGTAATATTGATAGTTGCATTGCCGGTTTTAAGAAAAGGTGCAATTACCGGAACAATTTCCGTGTATTCTTCATCTGAACTGCAAATAACAACAATTTCTGCCTTTGAATCAAGAGCTGCTTTTGCAGCTTCTTCTGCAGAATTAAAACCATTGCTTTCAATAATTTCATAACCTGCGCAGCCGAAGAAATTTGTTGCAAATGTCGCCCGTGCTTTGCGCATGGCAAGATTCCCATAAGTCAGCAGAAAAACAGCAGGCTTTTTATTGCCTTCATTTACATATATTTCGGTCGCCAGACGAAGTTCTTCAAATGGTTCAGCACCTCTGTATATATTTAGTTTTTTGAATTTTGAAGGTTTTTCGGTTGTTTCCAACTCAATTTCCTGAATGTTGGCGAACATAGTCTCTGTAAGATTAGGGTATTGATTGGTTCCTAAAAGTGTGGTTTTGCGTGAAGCTAATTCAATATCTCGAACCTGAGCTGTTTTTTCAATTTCGGTTTGAATAAAACCAGCTTTCACCGCTTCAGCAAATCCGCCTTTTTCTTCTACTTTTTTAAACAAATCCCATGCATATGCGGCAATAGCATTGGTAAGATTTTCAATATAATAAGAACCTGCTGATGGATCTACAATTTTATCCAGATAGGATTCTTCTTTGAGTATGATTTGCTGATTGCGTGCGATGCGTGTTGAAAAATCATCCGTTTCTTTGAAAGCTTCATCAAAAGGAAGCACTGTAATTGAATCTGCACCGCCTATGGCTGCCGACATGGCTTCTGTTGTAGTTCGCAACATATTTACATAAGGATCATAAACCGTTTTGTTCCATATAGAAGTAGTATTGTGTATAAATACCTGCATCGATTCTTTTCGTTCGGGATTGTATTGCGCTACAATTTTAGCCCATAACAGACGGGCTGCCCGAATTTTAGCTATTTCCATAAAATAATTGGAACCTATTGCAAATGAAAATACAAAATTGGGAGTAAGTTCATCAACATTGCTGCCTTTACTGATTAATTTATATAAATATTCATGGGCTGAAGCCAGTGTAAAAGCCAATTCCTGTACAATTGAAGCACCCGAATTGTGAAAAAAATGTCCATTTACAGTAATTACCTTGAAATTAGGCAGGGATTTTTCGCATAAATGCAATAAATATTCAGCTTCAATTAAATTATTTTCAAATGTGGTATAATAATCACCATGCAGCATTAAATAACTGAAAGGATCAAAATTAACTGAACCATAAACTTTCCTGGCATCAATACCATTGGCTTTTAAAAAGCCTAAAAATAAATCCAGGGTTTGAGGATAAGATCGGGAAGAAATAAAATTGATTTTCACTTTGGTGACTTCAATACCATTCATCAAAGCAGCCATATCAGCGGCAGTTTTCACTTCTTTTACTCTCAATCCTATGGAAGTTGCACCTCTTTTAATAGCATCCAGTGCTACCTGATTTGCTTTTGCAATATCATTGGCATCAATGTCCTGACGGATATCCCAAGCATTGTTGTTGGTCTTGTTTCCTCTGACATAAGGAGCCTGACCAGGATTGGTTTTTAGATAGGAAAGATTTTCCAGGTCTTCTGCCCGGTAATAAGGTTTTACTTTAATCCCTTCCAGTGTTTGCCATACCAGTTTCTTTTCGTAATCTCCGCCTTTTAAGTCAGCATTTATGACTGCTTCCCATTCCGAGGTGCTGATTGGAGGAAATTCCGAAAACAATTTTGCGTCTTTATTATCCATCTTTAAATGTTTTTATAAAAGTATAATGATTTTAATAATTTAATAATCATTGATTTATATAAATTTATCCTTTTCTGACAGGATTTGTTTTATGCTTGCAAAAGTAAAAAAAAAATCTTTATGAAGGTGGGTTTTACTGTTTTTGATTATAAAAGGCTAATGTGATAAGATTTAATTCACAGAACTTGATATTTGAAGGGCATTTTTTGAAAAATAATTTAAAATTCAACTTCAAATGATTTTTCATACATTGAATAAATAATATTATTTTTGTAGCATGCAATTATTCTATAGAACATATGGCAATGGACAGCCACTTATTATTCTCCATGGTTTGTATGGTATGTCCGATAATTGGGTTACTCATGCAAAGATGTTGGCTGAAAATTTCAAGGTATATATTCCCGATATGCGGAATCACGGCCAATCGGGGCACAGTGATATCTTTAATTACAATGTAATGGCTGATGATATTGCAACATTTATCGATGAACATCAAATCAAGCACCCGATAATCATAGGGCATTCTATGGGAGGGAAGATTGCCATGAAGTTTGCGCTCGATTATCCTGAAATGTTAGCTAAGCTCGTTGTAATAGATATGAGTATGCGGCAATACACACAAAGCGATTTTAACTATCAGATCATTTACGCTTTGATGGCCATTGATTTTTCAGGCACTCCATCACGCAAGGTCATTGAAGATCAACTTGATCATACGATACAAAATCAACGTATTCGAATGTTTTTAATGAAAAACCTCTATTGGTCAACTAATAGAACACTGGCATGGAGATTCAATCTGAAAGCAATTTTCGACAATATGGATGCTGTTTTTGAAGGCATCTTATCCTCAAAACAATATAATAAACCTTCATTGTTCATCAGAGGAGGTGAATCTGATTATGTCACTCAAGATGATTTTGTACAAATACAAAAAAACTTTCCACAGGCAATTTTAAAAACCATACCCAATGCCGGACACTGGATTCAGGCCGATGCACCCGGGGATTTTATGGATTGTTTACAGGATTTTGTTATATTATAATGCCCAAACAATTAAAAAATTTGAAAGCCATCTCCAAAGCTTAGTACCTCTCGACATTAATGCTTGAAACCGCAGCATCTACATTGATATAAATTTTATTGGGATAGTTGTCAAAACCAGGTGTACGGTATTTATTATCTGCCGTTTTTTCAAATCCATCCAATTTTTTACTGGACAAAACATTGTCACCATCCAATTCACAGCCGGCATTCATAGGAATATAGATTTTCACTGAGGAAGCACCTGCTTCTACCTTAATATTTACAATCGCTTGTTTATTTCCGATTTTGAGCTTAACGCTGGAAGCACCACCATCAAATTCAATATTTCTGACTTTGAATTCTGTTAAATCGAAATTGACATTGGCTGCACCTGCTTCGAGTTCTATATCCCATATTGGAAAAGTATTCAAAGCTATCCTGCTGGTATTTCCTTTGTGGTTGTTGCCAATTTTAACCACATTGCTTTCGATACCAATTTCGACAACTTTAGTGCTGTCGATAGTAGAAGTTTGTAAATTATAATCCCCAATATTTCCTTTGCTTTCAAAAGTAATAAGTTTGTTGGTTGTTCCCGAAATATTAAAATCGC
The DNA here is from genome assembly GCA_903899825.1 of uncultured Bacteroidales bacterium. GTDB lineage: Bacteria > Bacteroidota > Bacteroidia > Bacteroidales > JACABE01 > JACABE01. The sequence goes on from CAIUKU010000307.1 coordinate 3,794, forward strand.
CTGCTACTGCATCTAATTTTAATACAGCCTGAGTGAATGTAGTATCATAATCCTCTTCTATTTTCTGCTCTGTCCATTTGGTGTTGTGATCTGTGTATATCCAGTTCCAGCCAAAAGAATCATTGCATGAATTACAATTGATAAGAAAGATACCTCCTATAACAACTAAGACAGATAAAATAAATTTGATATATTCCTTAACGGGGATCAGAGAAATACCCCAAATAACCAACAACAGAGGCCAAAGCTGTAAAATTGCAAGCCAGTTAAAATGGACGATGTCCATATTTTTTAATATAATCATGCATCCAAAGACAATCAATACGATGCCCCAGAATATATTTTTGTATTTCATAATGTAAATTTTAATTTATTAAATTTTAAGATCTGAATTAATGAGTTAACGCATTATTATTATCAATGTCAGGGTTTGAAATTTTATTTTAAGATATTTCAAATCCGATATATCAGTTTTTTATAAACCATTTTCATTCTTCTTCTTTCCCACATTTCTCAATAAAATAGTAATTCCCACTACGATAAGAATAACCGGCCAAAGATCACCGAAGTCGATATTGGGAACAAAGCGTGCTATTAAAAATAAAATGCCTAATGTGATCAGGATTAAGCCACCTGTTAAGTTTCCGTGAAAGTTTCTTTTGTCTTTTTTTGGTTCAAATTGATTTTCCATGTTTGATGTTGTATTATTTATTGATGTTGTATTGATTTTTTCTTCTGTATTGACTGATGATTTAACGGTTTCTGAATTCATTTCAAATATTGATTGCTCTGGGATTACTATCCACAGTACGATATAAGCAATCAAACCACCACCACCAGCAAAGACTGCAAGTACAAAAGCAATCCTAACGATTACAGGATCTATGTTAAAATGCTCGGCCAGACCACCGGCAACACCTGCTATTTTTCTTTGTATACCACTTCTGTATAATTTTTTTTCTTGTATCATTGTAAGTTTTATTTCTATTTTATTATTCAAATTTATAGGGAGGCTCCGGCATCATTATCCAAAGTACAAGATAGATAATAAACCCAGCGCCAAATATAGCTGTTAACACAAACAGTATTCTAACCAATACAGGATCAATAACAAAATAATCGGCAACTCCTCCGCAAACTCCGGCAATTACCCTATCAGCTTTACTTCTAAATAATCTTTTTGTATCCATTTCTAGTTGTTTTTTAAAGTTTGACGCTTATATACATTTTAAAGTTACAAATATAGCTTTTTTAAAATGAAAATGGTAAAGAATATTGATTTTTTTGGGAATGAAAAAACATACTGAAAGAAATCAAATTTTAGTTTTTTTATTAATGAATAAACCCTGACAGGGTTTTCAAACAATGTCAGGGTTGTATTTAATAAGTTTAAAAAGGAAAAATCCTCCTGGCTGATTCAGCTTACCTGAAAAGTCTTACCATATTACGGCACGGTCTGCATCAGGTTTAAATCGTTTATCAGTAGCTAGCACCGGAAATGCTTTGTAAAATTCCGGTATGTTGTAAACAATTCCGTTTACCCTGGCAACTGCCGGAGAATGAACATCTTCTTTTAATCGGTTCATCAATTCTTTGTCGCGGATATTGCCACGCCATACCTGTGCATAGGACAAGAAAAATCTTTGTTCCGGTGTAAATCCGTCAATTGCTTTATTGTCTTTCCCTTTCAGCGCTTTTTGTAATGCAGCATAAGCTAGGGTTACACCACCCATATCGGCAATATTTTCACCTATGGTTAATTTTCCGTCTACATGTAAAGAATCCAGGATTTTAAAGTTATCGTATTGATCAATCAGTACTTTGGTTTGTTTTGCAAAATTTTCAGCATCTGATTTCATCCACCAATCGCGCAAATTTCCTTCTTTGTCATATTGACGACCCTGATCATCAAAACCATGGGTCATTTCGTGACCGATGATAGCTCCGATGGCTCCATAATTAACAGCATCATCTGCATTCATAAAGAAGAAAGGTGGCTGTAAAATACCGGCAGGGAAAACAATTTCGTTCATATTCGGACTGTAATACGCATTGATGGTCTGAGGTGTCATTCCCCATTCGGCACGGTCAACAGCTTTGCCAATTTTTGCTAATTCACGGGCAAAAGTAAAGCGACTGGCATTGCCAACATTTTCGAAATAGGAGTTTTTGGCAATGGTTAAATTTGAATAATCAATCCATTTGTCAGGGTAACCTACTTTTACATTTATTTTTTCCAGTTTTAGTATGGCTTCTTTTTTGGTTACTTCACTCATCCATTTCAAATTCAGAATTCTTTCTTTTAAAGCAGATTTCAGGTTATCAACTAAAACTATCATGCGTTTCTTGGCTTCTGCAGGAAAGTATTTTTCAACATAAAGCTGGCCAACTGCTTCACCCAAAGCATCAGAAGTTTCTGACAATAATCTTTTCCATCTGGGTTTCATTTCTTTAACGCCTCTAAGGGTTGTTGCATAAAAATTAAAGTTTTCTTTAACATAATTGTCAGACAAATAAGGTGCTGCTGTATGCAAAAGATTCCATTTAAAATAGGTTTTCCAAATCTCAACAGGAAAACGATTTGTCATATCAGCCATTTCTTTCATAAATTTAGGCTGGCAAACATTGATATCGTTGGTTTTCGTCAACCCCAATGTCTTAAAATAGCCATCCCAATCAAATTTTTGAACCATTTTCTTTAAGCCGCCCAGATTGGTTTTGTTGTAATTTTTAATAGGATCGCGTAATTCCAAACGGGTAGAAGATACTTCAGCTAACATTGTTTCCATCAGCATCATCTGTTTAGCGATTTTTGCCGCATTTTCAGCTGTTTCCCCTGACAATTCAAATATTTTTGCAATATGCATAATATATTTATCTCTGATATCTTTTGAACGTTCATCGTCAGAAATATAATAATCTCTATCCGGTAAACCTAAACCACCCTGATAAAAATTGGCTATGATGGCATTGCTGTTTTTTTCGTCCTGAGCTGCATAAAAATAGAACAACGTAGACATACCTGAAGATTGCATGTAAGCAATATGTTGCTGGACATCGGCAAGGGTTTTAATGGCAGTAATTTTGTCTAACTCAGGTTGAATGGCTTTGATGCCTTCTCTTTCAAGTTTTACAGTATCCATACCAGTAGCAAAAAAATCACCTATTTTTTGTTGAACAGAACCCGCTTTAGCATCTTTTGCAGCAGCAGCAGCATCCATAATGGTTTGTAACTGTTTATAGTTTTCTTCCATCAGGGTCTCAAAAGCACCCCAACGGCTGTTATCAGCAGGTATCGGATTGTTTTTCATCCAGCTTCCATTGGCATATAAGTAAAAATCATCTCCTGGACGTATGGTAGTGTCCATATTGGCTTTATTGATAGCGGCTTCTTCTATAGTAGTTTTTGTTTTATTTGTTCCACAGCCAATAAACATGGTCAGTGCAATAATTCCTGCTAAAGCAGTCGTAATTGTTTTGTGTTTCATTTTGTTGATATAATTAATTTATTAAAAATTTAAAAGCGGGCAAAAAATGATATTATTTGTTTATCAAATAGTTTTATAATGAAATTTTATAAAAGACATACTAAAACAATTCATCATATTTGGTCCATAAAAAATCACCTAAATCCCATGCTTTTTTTACAACTTTAGTTCCCCATTCATTGGTGTATTTTGTTAAATTTTCAATAGCCTGTTTATTCTTTTTTTGATTAATCAGCAAAACAGCATCGTTTTCAATTTTTGACTGATTGCTAAATAATTCCTTTTGAAGAGGTTTCCAGGTTTTGTCAATATCCTTACGCATATCACCCCAGCGATGTGCTGCCAGTGTGCCCAGTCTGTTGAATGCCCACCAGGCTGATTCCTGATTGTAACCTTTTGTCCTTCCGGGTGTTTTGTAGGGTTTTGGCAAATCAGTAACACTGCAATATACCGGAATATAAACTGAGGTAACAACATTGTCCAGTGCCAGCCATACTACACCACCTACTTCGTCGGGAAGCCAACTGCGGGATTGTGTGATGGTAGCATACATAGTATACCACCGGGCAATAGGACGTTCACCGCGCCATCCCCAGCCACCGTTAATTTTCAACATTTTATTCATATCATAAGGCATCTGTGGATTTGCCATGGGCGAAATTACCATTCTCCCACTGTCATTGGCAACAGTGAGATCCTTTGTCATATCAAAAGCTGTTCCTTCAAAATAATCACTGAAAATTCGTTGCATCCATTCCAACGTTACCGGTTTATCCGGTTTAACCGAAAAAGGATAATTTTCGGCATTGGGATCTAGTTTCAGGGAAGGAGCCATCAAATCGAAAACCCTCCATTCTCTTCTTCGGGAAGCCAGAGACGTACGACTTTCAGGTGCATAAGCATAAGAAAAACGAAAAGTTTCCTGTCCTTCTTTATACCATCCGTTTTCTTTGGCAACGCTGTATATATTTTCAGAGGCCATAAAATATTCTGTATTCTTTAAATCAATTTCTTTAACAGTACTTGCATTTGCATTAACTGAAATATTATCATCCGGAACACGTTGTGCAACCCAAACGGCACCTAATTTGTCCTTACCCGGTCCAACTATTTCAAAATGCCATACTTCCTGCTTATCAGCTATGGTAAGACATTCGCCCGCATCACACCAACCATACTTTTTGGTAAGTTCATCGGCTAATTTAATTGCATCACGGGCTGTAGTGCATCTTTCGAGCATCAACTGGCACAATTGAGTGCAATCTATCAGACCCTTATCAGATTGCAGCACTTCTCTGCCACCAAAAGTAGATTCACCAATAGCAAGCTGCTTCTCATTCATACATGGATATGCTGTATTGATATATGCATAGGTCGATTCAACCTGCGGTATCTCACCTGTTTTTTTAAATTGGTATGCAGGCATTGCAAGTGTATCACAGGCTACTCTTTTATACACCGACTGCATAGTCCCGGGTTTGTACTTCATTGCAGGTTTCATATCCATTTCAGAACGGGTACGGTGACTGTCATCTGTATGTGATGTTTGAACACTACCATCCACAGATGCTTTTTTTCCCACTGTAATTGAAGTACATCCATCGGGAAAATTACCTTCCCAATCACTTTTGTCAATTTGAGCAAATACAAAAGTTTGAAATGCAGCTATCAGTAAAATGATACTAAACGTTTTTTTTAAGTTCATACTATTATTGTTTATGTTTCTATTTGTTTAAATGCAATATTTAATTGATAAAGAGAGTAATAAGAATAATGTTATTTGTACTGTCATTCATTTGATTCAGCCACAAACTTACAACAGATTTGTCAAACAACAAAGAATAAAGACAGAAATACTTAAATTGCATGAAGTAATTATTTTATTGGTAAAAAAGATAAATATTCATATGATTAATTTGCTGTATATTGTTTAAATAAATATTGTAATTTTGTAAAAACAAATTTTATGAAGAAGCAATATTTCTTTTTTTTAGCAATGTTATTTACAATAACATCCATCAATATTCAGGCACAAAAGAATAAAAAATTCCGTTTTGTGTTCATGACTGATATTCACATGACCTATCAGGATCAAGCAACCGAAGGATTTCAGAAAGCCATAGATAAAGCGGAAAGTTTAAAACCTGATTTTATAGTTACCGGCGGTGATTTGATTATGGATGCGCTGAGCCAGTCATACAGCAGGGCAGATTCATTGTATAACTTATATACCGGAATGACAAAGCGATTTAATCATACTGTTTACAATTGCATAGGAAATCATGAAATCTGGGCATGGGATAAAAATACAAAAGTTGATACAACACTTGCTGATTACGGGAGAGGAATGTATACAAAACGCATAAAACCTGCCTATTATTCCAGCAATATGAATGGATGGCATTTTATTTTTCTGTCGTCTATACAACGGGATTATGGTGGATTGTATGTTGGTGGAATTGATGCAAAACAAATGGAATGGATACAGGAAGATCTTGCAAATGTTGATACCAAAACGCCTGTAGCCATAGTTACGCATATCCCTTTTATGACCCTTCAGGCACAGTATTTTTATGGGTCTCTTGCTAATAATGCGAAGGGCGATGTTATTTGCAATGCTAAAGAAACCTTGAGCCTCTTTAAAAAGCATAATCTGAAACTGGTTCTGCAAGGACATCTGCATTATTACGAAAAACTTGAAATTTCAGGAATTACCTTTATTACCGGGGGAGCTGTTTGTGGTTCCTGGTGGAAAGGGCCCTACAGCAGCACTCAGGAAGGATTCGTGGTGATAGATGCTGAAGCTGAAAAAATCAATGCCAGTTATGTTGATTATGGTTGGGAGGTTAAAAAATAGAAATTAATTAAAGATAGTTTTACTGACATAAATTATTCATAATTCAATAATATGCTATCTTTATAATCTTCAGGAGTGTTTTAAATAATATTTTCTTAACATATTAATTCTTCGTGTTTTATTTTGAATAAAAGCCAGAATAATACTGAAGTTTTATCCTTTGTTTATTAATATTAAAGACATCTATTCAACATTTTTATCTTATAAAAGAAAACACATTTATTTTAATAAAAAATTCTGTCAAAATTATTCTTAAACTAATTTTGAGGAAAAATAATAATTCCTACCTTTGCACTCACAAAAACGTATCATTAAACCCAACATAATGAGACCCGATTTTACAACTATTGATTTCAGACCTTCTAACAATGAAGGAAAACCTTCTTCTGAATGGGAAAAAGAAAACAGCATCCTGAAGAACTGGAATACCCCGGAACAAATCCCTTTAAAGCCAGTATTTGGCGAAGATGATCTCAAAGGAATGGAACATCTCAATTATGCAGCTGGTCTTCCACCTTTCTTAAGAGGCCCTTATTCAACGATGTATGTAATGAAACCCTGGACGGTTCGTCAATATGCAGGTTTTTCCACTGCAGAGGAATCCAATGCGTTTTACCGCAGAAACCTGGCTGCTGGTCAAAAAGGATTGTCAGTTGCATTTGATCTGGCAACTCATCGTGGTTATGATTCCGACCATGAAAGAGTAGAAGGCGATGTAGGTAAAGCCGGTGTTGCCATTGATTCTATTCTGGATATGAAGATACTTTTTGACCAGATTCCCTTAGACAAGATGTCAGTTTCTATGACCATGAACGGTGCTGTATTACCAATACTGGCGTTTTATATCGTTGCTGCAGAGGAACAAGGCGTGAGCATGGAAAAACTGAGCGGAACCATTCAAAATGATATTCTGAAAGAATTCATGGTAAGAAATACTTATATTTATCCACCCTTACCTTCGATGAAAATTATTGCCGATATTTTTGAATTCACTTCCAAAAATATGCCTAAATTCAATTCTATCAGTATTTCGGGTTACCATATGCAGGAAGCCGGTGCAACGGCTGATATCGAACTGGCATATACCTTGGCTGACGGACTTGAATACCTGAGAGCTGGTGTAAATGCTGGAATGGACATTGATGCTTTTGCTCCCCGTTTATCCTTCTTCTGGGCTATTGGTATGAATCATTTCATGGAAATTGCCAAAATGCGTGCTGCACGTATGCTTTGGGCAAAACTCGTAAAACAGTTCAATCCTAAAAACCCCAAATCACTGGCATTGAGAACTCATTCTCAAACTTCAGGATGGAGTTTAACTGAACAGGATCCATTCAACAATGTGAGCCGTACTTGCATTGAAGCCATGGCAGCTGCACTGGGACACACCCAATCATTGCATACCAATGCACTGGACGAAGCCATTGCATTACCTACTGATTTTTCTGCACGTATTGCCCGCAATACTCAAATTTATATCCAGGAAGAAACCAATATCTGTAAAGTGGTAGACCCATGGGCAGGTTCCTATTATGTGGAAACTCTTACCAAAGAAATTGCTGAAAAAGCCTGGGCTTTGATTCAGGAAGTAGAAGAACTGGGTGGCATGGCAAAAGCCATTGAAACCGGTGTCCCTAAAATGCGCATAGAGGAAGCTTCTGCCCGCAAACAAGCCAGAATTGATGCCAACAAAGATACCATTGTAGGGATTAATAAATACCGTCTTGAAAAAGAAGATCCTATTGAAACCCTGGAGGTTGACAATACAGCTGTAAGAATTTCTCAAATTGAAAGATTGAATAAATTACGTGCAGGACGCAACAACGAAGAAGTAAAACTTGCTTTGGAAGCATTAACAAAAGCGGCTGAAAGTGGACAGGGAAATTTACTGGCATTGGCCATTGATGCTACCCGCAAACGTGCAAGTTTAGGTGAAATTTCAACTGCATTAGAAACCATTTATGGAAGGTATAAAGCTGTGATAAGATCTATTTCCGGAGTTTACTCCCACGAATCTAAAGACAATGATAGTTTTCGCAAAGCATGCGAACTTGCTGATAAATTTGCAACCCTTGAAGGACGCCGTCCACGTATAATGGTTGCCAAAATGGGACAGGACGGGCATGACAGAGGTGCCAAAGTAGTTTCAACCGGTTATGCTGACATCGGTTTTGATGTAGACATCGGACCTTTGTTTCAGACTCCTGCTGAAGCTGCTAAACAAGCTGTTGAAAACGATGTACATATTTTAGGCGTTTCATCCCTGGCTGCCGGACACAAAACCCTGGTTCCTCAGGTTATTGCCGAACTTAAAAAACATGGACGCGAAGACATTTTGGTAATAGTAGGAGGGGTAATTCCTGCCCAGGATTATGATTTTCTTTACAAAGCAGGAGCAGTAGCTATCTTCGGACCCGGTACTGTAATCTCAGATTGTGCTATTAAAATGTTGGAAATCCTCATGCAGGCAAGGGCTTGATTTTAAGATTTGCTGATTTTATTATTTCCCTATTTAATAACTACCAATCTGAAATTATTTCTTTAATGGGTGTGCATATTTTTTGACATCCTCTGCAGTAATTACATTGTCACAAAGAATAGTAAGACGTTCTATTACATTGCGTAATTCACGGATATTACCGGTCCATTCTATTTTTTGCAGTTCATTGATAGCGTCAGTATCAAAATTCATAAGTGGTTTTCCCTGCTGTTGGCAGCATTCGGAAACAAAATAATCAGCAAGTAATGGAATGTCTTCAATACGGCTGTTTAAAGAAGGAACTTCAATAAGGATAACACTCAAACGGTGGTACAAGTCTTCACGGAATGTATTGTTGGCAATTTCATCTTTTAGATTTTTATTGGTAGCCGCAATAACTCTAACATCCACTGTAATTTCTTTTTCTCCACCTATGCGTGTAATTTTATGTTCCTGTAGTGCACGTAAAACCTTTGCTTGAGCAGAAAGACTCATATCACCAATTTCATCCAGAAAAAGAGTACCACCGTCTGCTTGTTCAAAATCACCTTTCCTCTGTTTGATGGCAGATGTAAAGCTGCCTTTTTCGTGTCCGAACAATTGACTTTCAATTAATTCAGAAGGAATAGCAGCACAATTGACTTCAATAAATGGATTCGCAGCCCTTTTGCTTTTTTCGTGCAACCAGCGAGCAACCAATTCTTTACCTGTCCCATTATTTCCGGTAATTAAAACCCGGGCATCAGTAGGGGCAACTCTTTCAATAATATTTTTTACATCATTTATTGCAGGTGATGCACCAATCATTTCATAGGTTTTAGAAACCTGGCGTTTCAAAATTTTTGTTTCTGTAACCAGACTAGATTTGTCAAGACCATTACGGATGGTAATCAGTAATCTGTTAAGGTCAAGTGGTTTGCTTATGTAATCATACGCTCCTTTTTTAATTGCTTCAACTGCAGTCTCAATGGTTCCATGACCGGAAATCATTACTATTGGAGCATCTGTAAACGCCAATAATTTTTCAAGTACCTCAATACCATCCATTTGGGGCATTTTTATATCGCAAAGGATAATGTCATATTTGTTATTTTTAGCTAATTCTAAAGCAGTTGCACCTTCAGCGGCATCATCAACGATGTATTTTTCGTATTCAAGTATTTCGCGGAGTGTATTTCGTATGCTTCGTTCATCATCTATTACTAGTATTCTGGACATCTTTACAGGTATATATTATTGTTAAAATATGAAAAATGGAATTAAAATTTATTTGTTGAAATTTGTATCTTGCTTATAAT
>CAIUKU010000308.1 GCA_903899825.1 uncultured Bacteroidales bacterium
GAAAATGCCAATTATTAGTATTGTTTTTCTCATGGTTATTTTTTTTATTTCTATACTGTTCATTTTGATTTCAGGGGTCAGTGTTTACAATGACCGCTAACGTTCCGCAGCTTGCTGTCAGGCGGGGAGTGAATTGTTCCTTTCCTGTCAGACCGCTAAATTAGTTAATTACTTGTTGTTTACTATCTTTTTGTTGTTAAAACCCGCTTGCAGCAAGGTGCTGTTATGCACTTTTGCTTTTATCTCCTTACATGTTGTTTGCGTTCTTGAATTCTTTCTTTCAATATTTCATACATATCAACATTATCTTTTTCTAAACGTTGAGATATATCTACTAAGAATGACTTAGCTTTATTATAATTTACAAATTCTTTTATTATTATGTCTTTTTTATTTTTTGATGTCAGAATAATGTCAAATGATTTAGTAATATAATTTGTCGAATTGCCCCTACTATTCATAGTTTGTGACTCATTTGTATATTTTAATACGATTTTGTCGTAATCTACTAAAGATTCCCACTTTCCAAGTTTAACCATAATAAAATCCAAGTATGGTTTTATAAGTTTTTTGTCAAAGTCAATTAGAACTCCCCTTTTAGAGATAAAGAATATAATACCAATTATAATAATCATAATTCCTAATGCAAAACCAAAAATTGAAATATTAGGAGTCATTTGAGAAATAGTAATTATAAGTCCAACAATGAAAATAATTAAGCCCATTATTGAAATATAACCCTTAAAAGTCAGTCTACTTGATATTTTCACTATGGTCATTTTTTTGCAATTGTGCATAACGGTTGAGGCTATATGCAGTAAGGGATTGCGGGCTACTTTCCTGTCCAACTACACCGAAGTTTGAGCGGGGTAGAATGCTTGAATTACCACTGAAACCCTTATTGCATATAGCCTTTGTTAGCGTTTCGTTGTTTTGTTTTTCCGTCCAGTAGTTCATAGTTGTCAATGTCGTGGTGCGGTGGAGAAGGCAAGCTCTTTGGCAGGTTTTGGCTGTGTGAGAGCCTGCGTGACCTGCCAATGTGCTTGACTTTGCGGTGGCAATTAGATTGATATCCCTTTTATCATATTATACTCTGTCGAGGAATTGCCGTATTGTGCTTTTACATACGATTTTATTCTTTGAACTCTGTCTTTAAGGTCGGTGTATTGTGTTTGTCGGTTTGCACGAGTTGTCTTTAATGGCTGTATCTTTTGGATTACTGCATTGTTTAGCGTTGTCAATTGGGTTGCTGTTGTTTGAAGTGTAACAACTTTTATTGTATTATTAGTTGGTGCATACCCTACAAATTGCGAAAGTGTGTTGATTATGTCGTTGAATGATTGGGTAATTGAGCCATACGAGCGTTCTGATTGGCTAATTGCAGTTGCTTGGTCAGGTTTTGTTGGGTCTGCTGGAACTTTAATAAGTTTTGTCGCTCTCATTTTTTTTATGATTGCGTTTATTGTAGTTGCTTCGGTTGATTTCTTGCCGTATTGTGCATCAACCGCTCCTTTGATTGGGGATAGTAATTTGTCAACTGAGCCAGTTCGTTTTGAAAATGCGGCTTGTCGGTTGTCGACAGCTATTTTGTAGTTTTCTTGTTGGCTTGCTTCGGTTGCGTTGGTTGCAATTAGTGAACTGATAAGAGTTGTCATACTTGCAACTGTTTCTTGTGTGCGAGGTGGCACATAACCTACAAAGCCAGTAATGTAGGTTACAAGGTCTTGAGCATTACGCAATTTTGCTCCAAATGTGGTTTCTGATGTTGATGCCATAGTTTTTAATCTTTAAATTGTTTATAAAAATACGATTGTTGATTATTAAACTCAAAGATAGTAAAAATATTGTTTGATTGTGCTAAATTAATTTTGAATTGAATAATATTTAAAATGAATTGTTCATTATTACAATATATTTGTTCTTTTTAAAATGTGGATTGTGTACATTAAAAAATAGATTGTTCTTTATTGTGTATGAATTGTGTAAGGTGCAAATGCAATCGTGTTTTATTTTAATTTCTTCTTTTCTTTTGCTGGTGGCAAAAAGTTTTCGCCAGTAACTACTTTTTTTCCTGTTTGCTCTTCTAATTTTAATCGAGCATCTTTTGCGATTTTACCACCTTTTTTACTTGCTTTTGCATTTTCGATTAATCCTTTTGCTTCTTCTGTTTCGGCTATTTGTCGGGTTGAGAGTTCGGCAAGGGCTGTGAAAATTAGTTCGGCTTCGCTCATGTGGTCACGTAGGTTTTGGCTCTTTAAACCTTTTAAATCTTTATGTTTTTTAACTGTTAATCCTGTCCATTCTTGATGTATGATGTTTGTGAGTAGAGCAAATTCGTCTGATTTTTCAACACCGCTTTCTTTCCAATAATCGGTTAGTTTGTTGCGGGTTTCTTGCCCTGTCATTCGTTGCTGAATCCATTTTTCGCTGCGACCTATTTTTTGCCAATTTTCTCTTGCTCTATCAATGCTTTGGCTTGGGTCGGATATTTCTTGCATTCTTTCGTAGCCAACTTTTGCCAGCCATTGCTTGAATGGCTCTGCTTTTGGCGAAGGTATGGATTGTATGATGCGGAGTAATGTTTGGGTATCGGCAACATCGGTTTCACGCATTTTTCCGTCTTCGGCTTGCATTTTCAAGTGTACGATATTTTCGTACACTTCACTACCCTCATTGGATAACTTCTTTTTCAAATCGCTCCAATACCTTTTGGGTACTGAGCTACCAGTTAAAATTTCAACTACATCAATAATAGAAAAATACCAAATTTCTTTTTCTGTATCGTAATGACTACGGACTTTTTTGCTTTCAAATAATTTTATACTGCTCATAAGTGAAATATTTTTACCAAAAATACAGAATATTACCAAATAATTTATTTGATAATATAATTATAATTAACACTTGTCGGCTGACTTTTATAGTATGAAACTGCGATTTCTTTAATAGCTTCAATTCTTTGTTTTTCGAGGCTTACAGCATCATTATACTGTTTCATCTGAAAATCCCATTGCTTTTTTTCTTCGGCTTTAACTTTTGTTTCGGCTGATTTTGCAATTGTTTGTGCTTCATTAAAGCAAGTAGCAGAAGGGTCAATTTCCGATAAAATGTTTAATGCACCTACATAGTCATTACTTGCAAGTGAAGTTTTTGCTTTTTGAATAAGTTCAGAACATTTTTGTGTTTGATATGCTTTATATGCATCAATAGCTTTATCCTGTATTTGATTGTAGCAACTTGAAACTTCTTCGGGTACTGACATTAACAAACCTAAAGCTTGTTCGTATTGTTGCATTTTTACATAGCTGTCAGATTTTTTAATAATATCAACACACTTTGTTTCATAGTATGTGATTATTTTCAATTTACCAGTTTCTATAAAAGTTTTAAAATCGGGGTCATTTGTTGTTATTTTTGAAATAGCATTTGTAATTGCTAATTCTTTACTACTTCCGCTGCCTTTAAGAGATTTACTGATTGTAGAAAACAACAAGTTATTGTCAACCTGTTTTATGAACAAACTTAACTCAGCCGTAACAACAGTAATATTTTGCATACCACCTTCTACAATATTGCTTTCATAGATTGCGAACTTTGGATAAATTACAAAATTATTATTATACCCTGATGAAGCTAAACCTGAAACAGTAACAATTTGAGAGATTTTTGTTTCAAGTTTAGAAAGTTGCGAAATGTCTAAGCCGTCAACATTTTCAGGCATTACAACTGAAAGTGCAATTTTCCCAACATCATTGGTTGTTTGTCCAAAAGAAGTTAATGAAAATGCCAATACGATTAATACGAAATATGTTTTTTTCATTTTTATCCTATTTAATTGTTATATATATTGTGCTGCCCTTTACGTCTTTCCCTGGTTGCAAACCTAATCCTTTGAAAAACTTGAATAATTCAAGTGCAAATTTATTTGGATTATAATTATTGCCAGTTGCTTGGTCTTTCAGTGGAATTTTCACATCATCAAAAATCATTTTCAGGTCAGTTGTTCCTTGAATATGATAATTGTTTTTAAATGCGTTTTTCTCCATCCACATTTCTATTTGGTCTGACAATGGCAAACCGTCTGAACCAATTTCAGAAGACATTTTATACTGTGAACCCGCATCAAAACTTATATCAATAATTACGGATTTACCATTATTTACAATGTCTGTAAACTTAATTTGCATAATATTTAGAAAATCTTCAACGCAACTTTCTACCGCTTTTGAAGCCAATTTATTAAAATCTTCGGTGTAAAACTTACCGCTTTCACCCACTTTATTTGATAACGAATTACCTGTTGAAGCCTCATAGGCTGTAAGAATTAACTTTACTGAATTACCTGATTGCCCCTTTTCAACTATTACTTCTGCTTGAACATAAACATCTGCTCCAGACATTTGAATTATTTGTGATTTTATGTCTGTTTGATTATCCGAAGTAAAAACATTATTGTCTTTAGCGGCTTTCAATTTTGCAACAAAATCAACTGTCGTAAAACCTCTGCTATCAAACCCCTCTTTAATTTTAGCAATTGCAATTCTTTTATTTTCATCGTTTTCCAATACTGTGCGAAGGTCTTCGCCCTCTTTTGTATAAGGAATAACCATAATTTTGGGTTGAACTGATACAACTTGCCCACCGCTATTAGTAGCGGAATTTTGACAAAAGACTGTATTAATTAGGCTTGACTGTAATAACAGTATAGCCAATATAAAATATTTATTTTTCATAAGTATTTAAGTTTTAAAATCCAAATTTTCGGATTATGTTATTTTGTTCTAAATCTTTTCTTAAAGCTACCAAGTTAATTTTAACATCAATAGCGATACTTTTTTTGCCTCCTTTGTGCTTAGTTAAATCACTTGTTGGAATTGAAGACATTACAAAAGTTTTATATCTTTTATCTTTATAAAACTTATTAAAATAATCCTTGTTCTTTTCTTTTTCTTCAGTCTCATTTGTTCCAATTAAAGCAATTTTTTGTTCTGACTCTGGCAAACCTCTGAAAAATATTACATTAAAAGCATTTCTTTCAGCATCAATTATTGCATCTTCTTGATTTGTGCCAATACCTATTGCTCTCATTGTTATAGTACCATCTTTTCCTGAAAGATAATTTACTTCGGCAGTTGGTAGTGTTTTCATACTGCAACCAGTAGTAATTAATAACAGAGTTACAATTACTAAAGAGCTTATTTTATTGAGTTTTTTCATAAATATTATTTTACGATTATTTTACAAGTTAATTTATCAGCAGCATTAAATCTTGATAGTATTTCTTTTCCACCATCAGAAACAGTACATTCTGAAAAGTCATCACCTGCCATTTTTACAATTTTTATTTCGCCAATTTGAGAAGGATATGGTTTGCCATCAATCAACTCATTTCTCTCAACAATTAGTTTGTCGCCTTCTTTAAACCCAAATGATTTTCCGCCTGCAATTAAAACAGTAGCTGCTGCCTCTTTTTTAGAAGTTAGGATTTTACTTATTTTAGTTGTCAAAGGAAAAGTCTTAATAAAGTATGAAGTCAAATTTGGTTCTACAGATTTCAATGCTTCATTAACAGCACTTTCAGGAGATAACATTAAAGGACTAACTTCTGTTTGAAAACTTTCCGCTTCTGTTGTTTTTCCAGTTTCTACATCATTAACTTTTATTGTAAAAGCAACACTTGCTTTATAGCCATTAACTGTACCATCAGGATTTTTCATAGCATACACACTCATTTTTACAATGTGTCCTACAATCATAAATTGTGCTGCTAATGCTACATCTTGTTTAACTGTATTTTTACTATCAATAAAAGCTTCAGTTTTTTGGAATTCGAGTTCTTGTTTTACTTTATCGTAGCTTGTACGGTCAACAACAGTAAATCTTTTAGTATTTGTCACTACTTGAACTACCTTTTCAGCAACAGCTCCAGCGTATTTAGAATCTACTTCTTTAGTAAACTCAGCGACACCTATAATAGGTTTCGCATCTGTCTGTGAGTAGCCGATTAGGCTACTCACTATACAGATTAATAAGGTTATATACCTTCTCATACTAATTATTATTAGCTGATTTTAATGTGGCAATTAAATTATTGATAACTTTTAAATTCAATTGCAATTCAGGTCCTGCAAGTGCAAGTGCTTCTTTTGAATAATTTAAAGCTTTTGTTGCTTTTGGTGCTTGCATTGGAGAAGCGTTTTTAACATCAGCTGATGCCGTAGCAACAGAAGCAGAAGCGTCAGCGACTGCTTTAATTTGTGTTGCTATTGTTAAAGCCAAAGTAGCCAATTCCGCTGCGGTTGGTTTTTTAACTGTTACATCAGTTACACCGTCAACAGTTTCGCCAATTGTCCTTTTGTACATTTCTGGAACTTGAGTGTTGATGTCTTTAGTTGAAGTCAAAATTGAGGTAGAACTTGTTGCTAATTGGTCAACACTTGCAACACCTGATGCTTTTGGTGCTTCAAGTTTTTCAAATTTAGCTTTACGTTCTACTGCTTCTTTTGATTTCATTTCTGATTTCAAAACCTCACGCTCTGCTTTTAATTCATCTTTTGTTTTTTCTTGTGCGAAACAATTTTGTTGCATTGAGAAAACTAAGCCAAGACAAATGGCTGTACTGAACATCATTTTTTTAAACATAATATTGGAATTTATTTATTTTTCCCTAATCATATGGCTTTTCGGTGTCGCCCCGTTTTTTTAAGTGATTTCTGGACTTCACTTTTTTTTAATAATTACTCCTTGTCAAATTAAAAATTGTCAAGATGTATCAATTATCGGTGGTTCTCTCGTTTGTGTCATCCTTTTTTTATTTGTTGTTGTTACTAATTTTTATTTCTTGATACGATTATACAATAATTTAAGGGTGCGTCGGCAAGAAAACAGCTCTTTTGCAAACTTTGGTCGTGCGTCGGCTTGTGTGGTTTGCAAATGTGCTGTTTTGTGCGGTGGCTTTTTCCATTTTTTCTGTTTGTCTTTATATTGCAATAATTCTGTTGTCATCTGTCGCTGTGTCTTTTTTTACAATGAACGCTAACGGTCGAGTGTAGCAGTAGTAAGGGATTGCGGGCGACAAACCTGTCCATTACCACTAAAGTTTGAGCGGGGTATAATGCCACATTTACCACTGAAACCCTTATTACTGCTACACTGTGTTATAGGGCGTTTTTCGTTAAGCATATTTTTCGTACTTTGATGTTCAATAAAATTAGATTTTAATACTGCTTAATTTTAACAGAAATAATATTATCAAAAACATATGAGATGAAGAAAACCCAAAAAGGCATTGTAACATAGAACATTCTACGATATGCACTTATCAAGGAACTTCCAAAAAGGTAAATTAAGATAAATAGAAAAAGCAAAATCAAACCTTCTGGAAATTTTTTATAATGCACAATACTAAGTGCAAATGTTAAAACAATAATAACAATTACAAACATATTGGGAATAATAGTCCAATATGTTTTTATAGTTTGTTCACCATTTGAATACGGATAAGAGAAAAATAGTCTACCGACATTAGCAATCCAATTTGAGAGGTATTTTTTTGGATGACTTTTAATATTTTCTATTGCTGCTGTTTTATATGCTTCATCTCTTTCTAAAGGATTTAATTTTGAAATGCTTTCAATAAAAACTTTGTGATTTGGATTTAATTCATAAGTATGCCAGTCTCCAAGTTCATTTGCAAATGGTGTACTCATCGTATACATAGACATACTTCCAGAATTAGTCCAATAAAACAGTTTATTAGTCAAACTATAAGTATAAAGGAGCCAAGGTAAACAGAAAACAAATGATAATAAAAATATTAAAGTTGACTTTTTTGCCGATGAACGAAACACAGGTAATAAAAACATGAATATTGAAAAGAAAAGCATTATAAGAATAACATACCCAAAAATTACTTTTGTCATAACAAGAAATGCTATTGAAAAAGCAGTGAGAAATATTAGTTTCCAGGAAATGTCCTTTTGCATGTAATTTTTTGTGAACAACAAACATATAAGGCTTATTAAAAACCAAGTGAGGCATTCCGTTAAAATTACTGGAAGCATTTCAAAAATTGGGAAATACAACCCTATAAGTATTGTATATATGAATGCGCTCCTTTTTGAGGAATAAACACTAAAGGTTTTGTAACTAATTATAAGTGAAAAGTAAAGCAGCAATCCATTTAATAATCTTAATGCTATAAGAGGAAGTTTTAAAAATATGAAGGGTGCTAAGAATAATGGATAGCCAGGCCCATTCCAAAGGTTGATATCCGGATATGGAGGTGAATAGAAACCACTTAATAAATTATTTGCAAAATATAGATACCTGCATTCATCACCAACATTTTCATGAGGGGCGAATACAATACAAATAATTAAATAAAGCAATAAAAAGGGGGTTAACTTATAATAAATATTAAACCCTGAATACCATTTTGTTAATCTTTTCATAAAATCATTTTTTTAAAAGCCCATATTTAATTATTGAATACAAAGCACGAAAACCGTCTTTCCAACCAATTTTTTTACCTTCTTCGTAGGTTCTTCCATAATAGGAAATACCTACTTCATAAATTCTTATTCCTTTAATTCTTGCGGTTTTTGCTGTTACTTCTGGCTCAAAGCCAAAACGTTTTTCTTTTAAATGCAATGACTGGATTAACTTCGTATTAAATAATTTATAGCAAGTTTCCATATCCGTCAAGTTCAAGTTGGTGAGCATATTTGACAAGGCCGTGAGAAATTTATTACCTATGGTATGCCAGTAGAATAATATCCGATGTGGATTGCCTCCCATAAATCGTGAACCATAAACAACATCTGCAAAACCATTCACCACTGGTTTTAATAAGTCGTTGAATTCTTGCGGGTCATATTCCAAGTCTGCGTCTTGAATAATCAGGTATTCGCCTGTCGCTTTACTAATACCAGTATGCAATGCTGCACCTTTACCCATATTTATCTCATGTTTGAAATACTGAATATTTAAGGAAGGGTTAGTTGCGATGTAATTCTCAATTGCACTTTCTGTCTCATCTGATGAGCAGTCGTTTATAATAATTACTTCTTTCTTAATATTGTTAATTAAACTCACCGCTTTCACTTTGTCAAGTATTAAGTGAATAGTTCTGCCTTCATTATAGGCTGGAATAATAATCGATAATTTCTCTATCACTTTTTTCAATTTTTATGTACGAATTAGCTTTTCTTTAAAATGCCCTATAACTTGTATATATGTATGACAAACTCATACAAAGCACTCCATTTTGGGTGGATATGTATGACAAATGTCATATTTATTCCCGACAAATGTAATATATTTTATTTATAAATCATCAAATGGTGATTTTATTTTTGATAAACTTTTTTCTGTTACATGTGTGTATATTTCAGTGGTTTTAGAACTTTTATGCCCTAATAATTCCTGAATATATCTTAAATCTGTTCCAGATTCCAATAAATGGGTGGCATAACTATGTCTTAACCAATGTAAAGTAACCGGTTTTTTAATATTTGCTTTTGTTATAGCTTGCTTTAAAACACTTTGCAGACTCTGCTCAGAATATTGCATATTTTTAAATTGGCCTTCAAACAGCCATGTTTTTGGTTTGTAAGATTTGTAATATTCACGCAACATTTCAATCACTTTATCTGAAATCGGAACTACCCTGTCTTTTTTCCCCTTAGCATTGAGTATAATTAAAAGATGCCTTTTAGAATCAATATGTTCCGGCTTTAGGTTTAGTAATTCACTTCGCCTTAATCCACAGGCATAGATTAAACTTAACATAGAACGATGCTTGGTATTTGCTGGTGCCTCCAGTATCGCTTTTACTTCTTCTTTACTCAATACATTGGGCAACTTATGTTCCCGCCTTGGACGTTCTATTTGTTCCGTGATCAGTTTGGATCCCTGTATCGTTTTAAAAAATAAGCGAGCAGAATTAATAGCCTGATTCTGATAAGATAAGCTTAGCTTACGCGGAAGCATATACTGATGCACAAACTTGATCATATCATCATTCGTTGCATCGGCACTGCTTTTGGGTTTTATAAACCTCAAAAAAATCTGTATGGCTTGCAAATAGGTTTTTATCGTGGATTCACTGTATCGCTTGTGCTCCATCCATTGTTGAAAACAGGCAATTTCTTCCAGGCTTTTTGCATCCAGTTCAGGCAATTCTCCTTCAAATGGAGGATGCAATATTACAGTTATTATAGGTTTTGGTTCTTCTTTGATAAAAGCCAGCTTTGTAACTCTGTTTCCGAAATGGGTTTTCATCAATTCCAGGTTCTTGCCATAATTGGTTATAACCCAGCGGTAATCTGTTTTGTCCCAAAATACATATTTAAGACTTCGGATAAATCCAATATCAGCTTCATTATTGGGCATTTTCAGGAAAATCTTTTTAAGCCCGATTTCAATTTCAATACCTTGATTTTGATATTTCGATATTGCATCCTGTAAAATATGACCATTCTCAGCCTCTTCAGTATCTGTTTGATGGTAAGTATTATTGATAGGTTTTAGGTCGGAACACTCAACACCCGGAAAAAATATCATTAACTCTTCGATGGCTGCTTTGGTGTAAGGGATATGCCATGCCCCAATGGTTTTGCTCCATCTGGAATCTTCAATTTTTCTCACTAAATTGTTATTTCCCATGGTATTAGGGAATTCCAGCTTAATTCTATCTACTCCTTTATGAATAATTTTACTTGCTCTCATCTTTTTTATTTTTAATGAGTTCAAAGTCCAAAATTAACACAAAAAAGAGATATAATCGCAACATCTGCAATCAAAAATAACCACAAAATTAAATCACATAATAAATTTTGCAATAGTGTTTACTACAGTATACAAAAAAATATGATAATTGTATAATCAAATAAACAATAAATGGAATATAACGAATATTCCAATACGTATTGTCTGCCGGCCTGTCCCTTAGCCTATGTTACTAAACTTTATTTCTATACCGATTACACTTCAAAAAAGATGGATCTGTAAATTTATTTTTTGCTATCTTCTAATCTTTTAAGCATGTCCATAGCATCCAAAGTAATTTTCGAAAAAGCAAACCATTTCTTTCCTAAATCTTTTAAAGATGCTCCAATATGATAAACAATCTGGTTGTCAATGATAAGAAAACGGTCGTGTGATTTTGTAAAAGTCTTTATTTCAATAGAGGGATATTGTTCATTGTGTTTTTTTAAGTCAATTATCAGTTGTTTTGTAAGGGTTGAAGTATATATAATGGCTTTTACATCTTTTGCCCTTTTCGATAAAACTGAAAGTATGCTCTCATCAACATAATTGTCGATGAGAATGATAGAACTTTTTGCATTTTTTATGAGGTCAGTCACAAAAATGTAAGCATCAAATACTTGTCCTTCATAGAAAACGCCTTCATTAGAAGGTAAATTTGTTTTAATTTGAAAATCAATTTCGCCAAGCTTATTTTTTATATTGTGCACATCATTCTCAAGTCGTTCTATTCTATTATTTACGGCATAACCCTTTAAAAGATAATCTTTCAAAACTTTGTTTGCCCAAATCCTGAACTGTGTACCTCTTATAGATTTTACACGATAACCAACAGAAATAATAATATCAAGGTTATAGAGTCTTAAATTTCTCTTAACTTTCCTTCCTCCTTCATTTTGAACTTGTAAATAATCCTTACAAGTTTCTTTTTCTGTCAACTCTCCTTCTTTAAAAATATTTTTAATATGGATTGTAATATTTTGTGGTGATGTTAAGAAAAGTTCAGCCATTTGAGCTTGTGACAGCCAAACTGTTTCATCCTCAATTCTTACCTCAAGTCGTGTTGATGCTTCGTCTGCCTGATATATGATTATTTCGTCTTTCATTTTATAAATTGTAGTTTGTATAAAAGATTCATCAATGCTAAAATATAATTTTTAGTCTTTGAAAAATAAATACGGCATATTTTTTACTTTTCTTTCTTACATTAGGGTTTTGTAATGTTTGGTAACGGTTAATATATAATGCCAATAAAGGGTTAAAATAGATAAATAACTGATTCACTAAGCTTGATTTTAATTAATGTTACCCGTTTAAATATTATTTTTTAGGCTCTAAATTTAAGTGCTAGTTATGCTACGAAGATGGACCGACATCAAAGAATTTACGCTACAAAACAAGCATTTAAAATAGCGGTGGCCTTGTGCAAGCAATACGTTAGTAGCGAAGTGTAAAAGGAAAATAAAAGTATGGTTGATTATTTCGCTAAGTCTTATATTGCGCGGGGATTTTAAATGCGTAGTTTTGAAGGAAATTTTTTGCAGTCTTGATTTTTTGTAACTTTTTGATCAAGCAAAAAGTTTGAAAAAAAAACTTATTAGCTATAAAGGAAATCATAACATTAAGTTTTACACATTACACACATACAAATTAATAGAAGTTTTATATATAATTTTTAATGGAATACGTTTTATATAAAATTCAAGCTTTAAATCATGTTACAATGCTCCACCCTTCAAATTTTCAAAGTATGTTCCGTTGGGAAATAATAAATTTTTAAAAATTTATGCAAACCAAAGAACAGGCTGATTGTTTACAATTATTTTAAACCCAATTTTATAAATAGATAATTCAGAGATTTTTTTTACTTTTGCAGGCTTTTAACAGCAAGCGAAGCTAATTCATACTTAAACCCTGTTGTAAGCAAAACTACGATCGTTTTTTATAATTACAATCAGGCATATTGTCGTAATTTTAACTGAGTTTTTTTTAGAATGAAATACAAGGAATACAAACACTTAAACCTTTCCCAGATAGGAAAAGATGTACTGAAGGACTGGGAGGAAAACCATATATTTGAGCAAAGCCTCGACAATCGTCGCGACGACAGCGTTTTCGTTTTTTACGAAGGACCTCCCAGCGCCAATGGTTTGCCGGGCATTCACCACGTAATGGCACGTGCCATCAAGGATATTTTTTGCCGCTACAAAACCCTGAAAGGTTTTTATGTGAAACGCAAAGCAGGATGGGATACCCACGGCCTGCCCATCGAACTGGCCGTTGAAAAAACCCTTGGCATCACCAAAGAGGACATAGGCAAAACCATATCCGTTGAGGAATACAACAAACAATGCCGCATCGAAGTAATGAAATACAAGGATCTGTGGGACGATCTTACACGCAAAATCGGCTATTGGGTCGATCTGGACGATCCGTATATCACTTTCGATAATAAATACATCGAATCCTGCTGGTTTTTGCTGAGCAAACTCTACGAAAAAGGGCTGCTCTACAAGGGCTATTCCATACAACCCTATTCACCTGCTGCCGGAACAGGCTTAAGTACCCACGAACTCAATCAGCCGGGTTGCTACAAAAACGTAAAAGACAATACCGTGGTGGCTCAGTTTAAAGTGGTAAACAACGAAAAATCTGCTTTTCTGTTCGAAAATAATTTTGGAGAATTATCTATACTGGCATGGACCACCACTCCCTGGACCCTTCCATCGAATACGGCCCTGGCTGTAGGGAAAAACATTGTCTATGTTAAAGTAAAGACTTATAATCCATACACTGGATTACCCATAACCGTTATTCTCGGTAAAGACTTGCTGGGTAAATATTTCCCTGAGAAAAATGCGGAAATACCCATGGATGCTTACAATCAGGGCGATAAAAACATCCCCTTTGAAGTAATGTCAGAGTACAAGGGCTCTCAATTGAAAGGCATCAGCTACGAACAATTATTGCCTTATGCACAACCCGAAGATGGAGATGCATTCCGTGTAATCACCGGTGATTTTGTTACAACCGAAGATGGAACAGGAATTGTACACATCGCTCCCAGTTTTGGCGCCGACGATTTCAGGGTAGCCAAACAAAACGGCATTGGTTCATTGACCATGGTCAACAAACAAGGCAAGTTTATTGACGAAATGGGAGGATTTGCCGGAAAATTTGTAAAATCGGAATACAAACCCGATTTTGATGCCAAAACCGACGAAAGCGTAGATGTGGAAATCATCGTGAAACTGAAAAAAGAAAACAAAGCGTTTAAAACCGAAAAATACGAACACTCTTATCCGCATTGCTGGAGAACCGATAAACCGATATTGTATTATCCGCTCGATTCCTGGTTTATCCGTACCACTGCCGTAAAAGACCGTATGATTGAACTCAACAAAACCATCAACTGGAAACCGGAATCAACCGGAACCGGTCGTTTTGGTAACTGGCTCGAAAACCTGGTGGATTGGAATCTTTCCCGTTCACGGTATTGGGGAACGCCGTTGCCAATTTGGGTTACCGAAGACCGCAGCGAAGAAATATGTATAGGTTCCATCGAAGAACTGAATCAGGAAATTGAAAAATCAATAACTGCCGGTTTTATGGAAAGCAATCCTTATGCTTCCATGGATTACAATAGCTTTGATTTACACCGTCCGTTTGTGGACAACATCTTTCTGGTTTCATCCAAAGGCCTGAAAATGACCCGTGAACTCGATTTAATCGATGTATGGTTCGATTCAGGTGCCATGCCCTACGCACAACACAACTACCCTAAAAATGTTGAGGGTTGGGGAGGGGCCATGTTCCCTGCCGACTTTATAGCCGAAGGTGTGGACCAAACCCGTGGCTGGTTTTTTACCTTGCATGCCATAGCTGTGATGTTGTTTGATTCTGTTGCTTATAAAACAGTAGTATCCAATGGTCTGGTACTGGATAAAAACGGCAACAAAATGTCGAAACGATTGGGCAATGGTGTTGATCCTTTTGAAACCATCGAAAAGTACGGACCCGATGCTACCCGCTGGTATATGATTACCAATGCCCAACCCTGGGATAATTTAAAATTCGACCTGGAAGGAATAGGGGAGGTACAACGTAGATTTTTCGGAACCTTGTACAATACCTACAACTTCTTTGCACTCTACGCCAATATTGATGGATTTACCTATAAAGAGGAAGAAATTCCTATTACCCAACGCCCTGAAATTGACCGATGGATACTATCGGAACTAAATACCCTTATCAAAAATGTGGATGAAAGTTATGCCGATTACGAACCTACCAGAGCAGGGAGACTGATACAGGATTTTGTAGATCAGTATCTGAGCAACTGGTATGTGCGTTTGTGCCGCCGCCGTTTCTGGAAAGGAGATTATACCACCGATAAAATTTCAGCCTATCAAACCCTGTATCAATGTTTAATCACGGTTGCACAATTATCGGCTCCTATTGCTCCTTTCTTTACCGATCGATTGTTTATTGATCTGAATACCATTACCGGAAAAATAAAGGCTGCATCTGTTCATTTAACGGATTTTCCTGCCGCCAATGAAAAATTGATTGATAAGGATTTGGAAGAAAGAATGCAACTGGCACAACAAATTACCTCTATGGTATTGTCGTTGCGTAAAAAGACCAATCTCAGGGTACGCCAGCCATTGAATAAAATTATGTTGCCGGTCAGCAGCAATAAGTTTAAAAAACAAGTTCAGGCGGTCGAAAACCTGATACTTTCTGAAGTAAATATCAAAGAAATTGAATATTTATCAGAAACAGCAGGAATATTGGTGAAGAAAATCAAAGCCAATTTTAAAACCTTAGGACCTAAATATGGTAAGCTGATGAAGCAAATTGCCAATGAGATTGAAAGTTTTGATCAGGCAATGATTACCAAAATGGAAACTGAAGGTTTGTATCAGTTTAATGTAGCAGACGAAACCGTTGAATTGCTGTTATCAGATGTTGAGATTATTACCGAAGATATTCCGGGTTGGGTTGTTTCCAACATGGGGACCTTAACAGTGGCATTAGATATCACCCTGACTGCACAATTACTGGAAGAGGGAATTGCCAGAGAACTGGTAAATCGTATTCAAAACTTACGCAAAGAGCTTGATTATGAGGTAACTGATAAAATTTCGGTAGAAATTGAAAAAAATGATGCAATTACATTACCTTTGACAAATAATTATTCGTATATTTGTTCTGAAACTTTATCCGAATCTTTAAAAATAGTGGATACAATCAACAATGAAAATAGAGTTGAAATAGAATTAAACGATGAAATTAAAATTTTCATTGGGATATGTAAATTATGATATTAAAAAACAAAGCATTATGAGCAATAAAGAAAAAGAACAGGAAACTGTAAAAACAAGATATTCTGATGAAGAATTAATGGAATTCAAAGAAATAATTCTGAAAAAGCTTGAAAAAGCCCGTCAGGATTTGGAAATTCTTACCGAAGCATTTACAACCAGCGGAGGCAACGATATTATGGATACTTCTCCAACTTTCAAGGTTTTGGAAGAAGGTTATCAGGTAATGTCGAAAGAAGAAAATTCAAAATTGGCTGCCCGTCAGGATAAGTTTATTCAATCATTGGAAAATGCATTGATTAGAATTGAAAACAAAACCTATGGAATTTGCAGAGAAACCGGTAAGTTGATCTCTAAAGAAAGATTGAGAATTGTTCCTCATGCCACCTTGAGTATTGATGCCAAACTTTTGCAAAATTCAAAGAAGTAAAAATTCAAAAGAACAATTTATTTGTTTTTTTAAAGAAAGTATAAGGAAGCCGGAAACTTCCTTATACTTTTTTGTCCTATAATATTCAACAAATTTCAGAAAATGTTAAAAAAATCCCTCCTCATTATCTTTCTTGTGCTTTTGATAGACCAGGTATTAAAAATATGGATCAAAACCACAATGCAGCTCGGAGAAGAAATTCATGTATTCGGGAGCAACTGGTTTATCATTCATTTTACCGAAAACGAAGGTATGGCTTTTGGAATGAGATTCGGAGGTGATTATGGTAAACTTATTTTAAGCCTTTTCAGGATTTTTGCAGTGGCCGGTATCGGTTGGTACTTACTCAAACTGATCAAAGAAAATACAGATAAACTTTATATTGTATGTATGTCATTGATTTTTGCCGGAGCCATAGGCAACATCATCGACAGTGCTTTTTATGGTTTGATATTTAACGAAAGTTATTTTAATGTTGCTCAGTTTATGCCTGCCGAAGGTGGATACGGTAGTTTTTTACATGGCAAGGTGGTTGATATGTTTTATTTTCCTGTCTTGCAGGGGCATTATCCATCCTGGCTTCCATTATGGGGTGGGGATGAGTTTATTTTTTTCCGTCCGGTCTTTAATATTGCCGATTCATCTATTTCAGTGGGTGTTGTTATGTTAATAATCTTCCAGAAAAGATTTTTCAAAAACAAGGAAAATGAGGAAGTAAAAGAAGAAATAACTGCTTAAATTCTCTTTAAATCTGCGTTTCCCTTCCGGTATAAGCATTATCAGCGTTTTTAATATTAAGCTTGAAGAATGGATACTTTATTTAAAATCCAACAATATTTTATTCTTAGTGACTTAGTGTCTTTGTGGCATGTGAAATTTAAGCCTTGATTCGCAATATGTATTTTCTTGCAAATGATTGAAACACAAAAAAAACAAATCCGCCTGGCAATCAGGCAACTCAAAGCTGGCATCAGTCCTGACGAAAAGCGGCAACGTTCTGCGCTGATTCTTTCGAAACTTGAGCAAAACAAGGTCTTTCAGCAAGCAAAATGTATCATGCTATACTGGTCGATGGAAGATGAAGTGCAAACCCATGATTTTGTTATAAAATGGGCAGGTTTAAAAGAAATCATACTTCCTTCCGTTCAGAATGATGTATTGGTGCTCCGTAAATTTAACGGCATACAACAACTGCAGGCTGGACAAAAATATGGTATACCGGAGCCTGAAGGTGAAGATTATACTGACTTTGAAAAAATAGATGTAGTGATAGTCCCTGGCATTGCATTTGATAAGGAAAATAACCGAATGGGAAGAGGTAAGGCCTATTATGATCAGCTACTTACAAAAATGAAAGCCTATAAAATAGCGGTATGTTTCGGTTTCCAAATAATCGACAACGTGCCTGTTGATGAGCACGATATAAAAATGGATGAGGTTATTTCGGATAATAATTAGAAGTTAAAACCCTGTCAGGGTTAAAATATAAACAAAATGCAAAAATATAAACTTCTTTTACTTTCTGTGCTTTCCGGTTTATTACTGGCAGCAGCCTGGCCACTGAATGGCATTTCCTATCTTATTTTTTTTGCTTTCGTTCCTATGCTTTGGGTTGAAGAAATCATAACGAAAAATGCTTTAACATACGGGAAGTTTAGTTTTTTCTTTATTTGTTTTGCAGGGTTTTTCACGTGGAACGCACTTACAACTTATTGGATATGGAATTCTACAGAAGCCGGTGCAGTGTTTGCACTCTTGCTTAATTCCCTGTTGATGACACTGGTTTTTAATTTCTACCATTATTCGCGCAGGGTGGTTTTTAATAAAAATAAAGCTTATTTAGCACTGATAGTATACTGGATTGCTTTTGAATATTTACACATGGACTGGGATTTTTCATGGCCCTGGATGACCGTTGGCAATGTTTTTGCAAATAATCCTGCTTTGATTCAATGGTATGAGTATACAGGCGCTTTTGGAGGAACATTGTGGGTGTTTCTTGTCAATATTTTGGTATTTGAAATATTTATGCATTTCATTAACAAAGATGTTTTTTTAATGCGTTTTAACAATAAATTTTTAATAAATGCTCTGCTCTTTTTTTTAATGCTGACGGTACCTGTTCTCTTCTCTATAAATACCTATTTGCGGTATCAGGAAAAGGGCAATGAAGTTGAAGTCGTTGCTGTTCAGCCAAATGTAGATCCTTATTCAGAACAATATTCAACTCCACCCCTTGAAATCTTGCAGCGCATGCTGTTGCTGGCTGAGAAAAAAACAGACAGCAATGTCAACTTTGTGTTGTTTCCTGAAAGTGCATTACAGGAATATATTTGGGAAAACAAGTTTGATCTGTCTCCCGCTGTATATATGCTTCGTACATTTACCCGAAAATACCCGAAATTAGCTGTTATTACTGGTTTATCTTCTCAAAGATTATTAGCAGAAGACGAACCGCTCAGCATGGCTGCCAGAGAATTTTCTGATCAAAAAGGCAGTTATTACGAAAACCTTAATACAGCTTTATTGGTAGATCATTCCGGAAAATTGCATTGCTATCACAAATCAAAACTAACACCCGGTGTCGAAAAAATGCCTTTTAAAAGATTTTTTAAACCCATCGAAAAATTTGCCATCGATTTGGGTGGAACTGTTGGAAGTCTGGGTGTTGATGAAGAACGTAAAGTGTTTGCATGCGAAAACGGAGCCAATGTTAGTCCTGTAATTTGCTATGAATCAATTTATGGTGAATTTGTTACCGGTTTTGTTAAAAATGGAGCCGGGTTACTGTTTATTATTACCAATGATGGATGGTGGGGCAATACTGCCGGTCATCGTCAGCATTACAGTTATGCCAGATTAAGGGCCATAGAATGTCGTAGGGATGTGGCAAGGTCAGCCAATACAGGGATTTCTTGTTTTATCAATCAAAGAGGCGATGTTTTGCAACATACTCCTTATTGGAAACCCGCTGTTATCCGTCAAACTTTACATTCGAACAATGAATTAACATTTTATGTGAAATATGGAGATTATATCGGAAGAATTGCAATGTTTTCGACCATCATTCTTTTGCTGTTAAGTATTGTGAAAGGTTTTATTCGTTTCAAAGCCGGTAAATGAAACGAGCCATCTCGCTAAATGCGAGACATAGTATGATGATTATAATTGGAGATAAACATTTAGCGGTCATAACGACATATTTGATTAATAAACCATGGTTAATTAACCACTTAGCAGTTTTATAAAACAAAAAAATTAAAATGTTTAAAAAAACTTTTTAAATACATATCAAAAAAATAATTAACCAAAATTTATGATTTTGATACACTTTGATAAAAAAATGACTATATTTGCAAACAAAATTACCTTTATCTTTGTTTAACGATAAATCCTTACAAAAAAGAAGAAATAAATCATATAATTATATAGTATCATGAGGAAAATAATATTTTTAGTAACCATAGCTTTTTTAAGCTTACCCTTTATTGCTTCCAGTCAGGAAGCCGGAGGAAAGAAATTACTTGACAACTGGTCAATCAATATTAATGGTGGCGCTAGCTTATTTTGGGGTGACTTAAGACAATACAATATTTATCCGGTTACCAATTACGAGAATGAATGGAATGCCGCATTTGGCTTTATTCTGACAAAAAGGCTAAGTTCCGTATTTGAATTAAGAGGGCAGTTTATAAGAGGAAACCTTACCGGAACCAGAAGACCTTCCGGAACTTATTTTGAAGGGCAGTTCAACGAATACAATATCAATGCTACCTTGAATTTAAGCCGTTTGATTTATAGCGATAATCCATGCAGGAAACTGAATATATATGGAATAGCCGGTATTGGGTTTTTGGATTTCCGATCTATGAAAAAACAATTGGGATCTGGTATTTATGTTAGCAGTCGCGGATATAACGAAGATGGAAGCGAAAAGAAAATGGAAACAGAATCTGTTTTTACAGGCGGATTTGGTGCTAAGTACAAAATTGATTCAAGATTCGAAATCAACTTCGAAAATATTTGGACGCTTGCAAACACAGATTATATTGATGCAACTTTAGGTGGAATGAAATATGATATTTTATCCTATACTTCTTTAGGTTTAACCTACAAATTTAACTTCAGAAACAATCCAACCGTTTTTGCTGATTGTGGTGATTATACTGGTTCTAGAACCAAAAAAGGAAGTCTGGGTCAGGCTGGTTATGTGGATGATAATGTATCTAATGCCGAAAAAGATTCATTGAATGCTAAACTGAAAAAATTAGAAGACAGGCTGAACCAACAGGATTCAAAAATCAATGAACAGGATTCAAAAATTAAAGAACTGGAAAATAAATCGAAAGCAGCTCCAACCGAAATTAATATTGAAGCGTTAAAGGCAAGTATTTACAATTCAATTATGGATACCTTAAAGAGATATCCTACTACAATTGTTAGTTCAGGTTATATGCAGTTCTCTATCTTTTTTGATGTAAATAAATACAACATCAAAGTTGATGAAATGAGAAAAGTTGCATCTATTGCCGAACGTATGAAAACAGACGAAAATCTGAAACTTAAAATTATCGGAAATGCAGACCAGACAGGTTCTGTTGAATACAATAATTATTTAAGTAAAAAACGTGCCGAAACCGTTTATAATACATTAATAAATAAATATGGAATCGAAAAATCAAGGCTTTCATTTGAAGCTAAAGGAAAAGACGATCCATTCTCTCAAAATCAAATCTCTGTAAACCGTAGGGTTGACTTTATTAAACAATAAGTTGTCTTAAAAACATAAAAAAGCCGTCTTGCTCAAGCAAGACGGCTTTTTTTAATTCTTAAATCAGCAAAAAACATTGATTATCAAAACTTAATTTTATACCAAAAGGTATTTTCTTTGGCTTGTAATTTTAATAAAGTATTGATTCTTTCAGCTAAATAAATATAAACGGCAAGTTGTTTTCTCTGAAACCATTTTATTGCATCTTCATTGCCCCGGCAAGCCAGTGAAAACTGAAAGAGAAGCTCATTTTTTGAATTAATCAGCCATTGTACAGCATTGGGTTCATTATCAATAGCATTGCTTAAAATAGCAAGCTTTGGAAACCCATTGTTGAGCAGCCACTGAATAGCTTCCTCATCACCTCTTATTGCATTGGATAAAGCAGCCAGTTCAGGGAAACCATTGTTTAAAAGCCATTTAAAAAAATCTTTCCGGCCATCAACAGCCTTGCCAAAAGCGAGTAATATTTTAATATCGTATTCTTCCATGATGGTTATATAAAAAAGTAAAAAGTAAAAGCAAAAAGCAAAAAGTAATCTGTGATCAGTGTATAAGTTTAATCATATACTTTTGTTGCTATACCTATAGCATTCACTTTAGCTGCAATTTCTTCGAGCTTTTTTCTGCCGATTTTTACCAGGTTATCTTCTGGTGTAGCTCTGTCAATCGGATAAATCATTACATATTCAGGTTTAATTTCTGCAATATGTTTCAGCCATGCATTTATTTCCTCATCTGTAGTATTGTCAATAATTTCATCCTTGTAATGTCCTTTTAAAAACAGACTCTGTACCACTAAATTCCCTTTAAATTTTTTAAGATTTTCTACAATCTGCTGAATACTGATATTCTCAGATCCTCTGTTAATCAAATGATACATGCTATCGGTGCCGGCATCTAATTTTAAAATAGTATTATCTAATTTTTGAAGTGCTTCAAAAATAACTACGTTGTTTAATAAACCTGCATTTGAAAGTATGGTGGTTTTGGCCGAAGGATAATAAATATTTCTTAATTCAATAACATCTTCCACAATTTCTGCAAATTCCGGATGCAAACTTGGTTCTCCGTTTCCTGCAAAAGTAATGGAATCCAACGGTTTATCAAATCTTTTCATAAGATCTAATTTTTCTGAAAGTAATTTTTTTACTTCAATTCTGCCCGGAAGTGAAGTGGTATTGATTCCCTCTTTTGTATTCCATCCACACTCACAATAAATGCAATTGTAATTGCAAACCTTTTGATGTGTTGGTAAAAGATTAATCCCGAGAGAAACGCCTAATCTTCTGCTTTTAACAGGTCCGAAAATAATTTCATTAAATAAAAAACCACCCATAGGTATCAAAATTAATAAGATTGCAAAGGTCAACATTTATGCTTTAACAACAAAAGAAAAGAACAAAACGTTTTTTATTAAACAAAATTTCATTAATTTTGATTTTTGAAAAAAGACAATGATTTCACTCAACGAAATAAAAAAACCAATAGGCGAAAATATTGAGATTTTTGAAAAAAAATTCAAAAAATCAATGCAAAGTTCTGTACCCTTGCTGGACATAATTACAAATTATATTATCAAACGCAAAGGGAAACAGATACGACCCATGTTTGTATTTTTATCTGCTCAAATTTGTGGTGAAATCAATGAAAGTACATACAGGGCCGCTTCACTCATAGAACTGCTTCATACAGCTACTCTTGTTCACGATGATGTGGTGGACGATTCAAATGAACGCAGAGGCTTTTTTTCAATCAATGCACTTTGGAAAAACAAAATCGCAGTATTGGTCGGCGATTTTTTATTGTCAAAAGGCTTATTGTTAGCTGTCGAAAACAATGATTTTCATTTGTTGAAGATTGTTTCGGAAGCAGTAAAAGAAATCAGCGAAGGCGAATTATTACAAATTGAAAAAGCCAGGCATCTCGATATAAACGAAGCCATTTATTTTGAAATCATCCGTAAAAAAACGGCTTCCTTAATTGCATCTTGTTGTGCATGTGGTGCCGCATCAACAAGTGATAATGAGGATATGATAAAGAAAATGCATTTATTTGGTGAATATGTTGGCATTGCTTTTCAAATTAAAGACGATTTGTTTGATTATGAAAAAAGCAGAGAGACAGGCAAACCCAATGGTATTGATATTAAAGAACAGAAAATGACGCTCCCTCTTATTTATATGCTTAATAATGCGAATTACCTTGAAAAAAGAAAAGCAATAAATATTGTAAAAAAACACCATCATCAACCTGAAAAGGTGGCAGAACTTATACAAAAAGTTAATAATAGTGGTGGTATTGAATATGCGAGAGATAAAATGTCTGTATATAAAGAAAAAGCACTGGTATTGCTTGAAGAAATGCCTGACAGTGAAGCTAAAAATGCGATGAAACAACTCGTGTTGTTTTCTATTGAAAGAAAAAAATAATTTAATTTGTAAAAAAATGAGGTATCTGCTTATTATTATATTGATTACATTTTCGAACAGCTTGTTTTCTCAGGAACAAAAAACTGATTTTTGGGACAATGGCCAAAAACTGAGAGAAGGTATCCTCAATGATACTGTACGTGATGGAAAATGGACATGGTGGTACAAAAACGGCAAACTCTGGAAAGAAGGCAATTATTCAAAAGGAATAAAAACCGGAAAGTGGATTGCTTTTTACGATGACAGTTCAAAGCAAAGTGAAGAATTTTTTGAAAACGGCACCAATGTTTTTTGGTATGCCAATGGTCAGAAAAAGAGTGAAGTAAAAGTTGTAAATGGGAAATTTGACGGAAAATGGACTGCCTGGTATGAAAATGGCAATCTTCAGGAAGAAATTATATACCAGCACGGCTTAAAACAGGGTAAAACAACGACTTATCATAAAAATGCACAAAAGAGTTTTGAAGGAATATATATGGATGATAAATTGAATTGCTATGGTTTATGGTGGTATGATACCGGCATAAAAGAGATGGAGGGCAAACTGAAAGACGACTTACAGGATAGCAGCTGGGTTTATTATCTTAACAATGGAAAAATTGGCAGCAAAGGTGATTTTATTGAAGGTCAGCAGAATGGATTGTGGGTTTTTTATTATGAAACGGGAGAGAAATGGAAAGAAGGCAGATTTGAGAAAAATAAAAAAACCGGAAATTGGATCGTCTGGTACGAAAGTGGTCAAAAATTCCATGAAGGTAATTTTGAAAACGGGAAAGAAGAAGGCAAATGGAAACAATGGTATAAAGATGGTAAAACAGATTATATCGGAGATTTTAAAAACGGTAAAATGGATGGAAAATGGGAAGCATGGTATCAGAACGCAAAAAAGAAATATGAAACAAATTATACAGATGGCCTAAAAAACGGTACAGATATTTTTTGGTATGAAAACGGTGTTAAGAAAAGTGAAGGTAGCTATAAAAAAGGGAAAATTGACGGGAAATGGACAGAATGGAGTGAAAATGGAATTATCTTATCTCAGGGCAGTTATAAGGAAAACCAAAAGGACGGTGTCTGGGTATTTTTTGATAAATATGGGACAAAGTATAAAGAACAAGGTTTTGTAAATGGTCGCCTGAATGGTAAATGGGAGGAATATTATCAAAATGGCAAAAAATCAGGAGAAGGCTATTATAACCTTCAACTCAAAGATGGAGTATGGCAATATTGGGATACCAAAGGTAATTTAATTTATAAATTAACTTACAGCAAGGGCAAAAAATTAAAAGAAGACAAAGTTTTAGAAAAAAAAAGTAAAACAGAAGGAAGTCCGTTATACAGGTAATAATATAAAATCATATTTTAGCTGAAGCATTGCTAACTGACAGGTCATACGACAACAAAAGAATAAAATTAATAATATCTGCAATTTTTAAAAATCTAATTATATGAAATCAGAACACAAACTTTTTAAAGGGAAAACATTGGCTATTTTATCCGGAGGAGGAGATACTCCTGCCATAAATTCAAGTATTGAAGCCATTCGCAACAGGGCTTCTATGCTGGGATATAAAGTATACGGAATCAGACATGGCTGGAAAGGCTTGCTTGGAGATGGTGATATTATTGATCTGACCAATCAGCCATATGATGGATGGTACGGAGGTACTGCCTTGCGATCAAGTCGTACTAACCCATTTCCATCAAAGAAAAATCCGGAAAACAGGGTTCCTCAGATTCTTAAAAATCTTAAACGATATAACATAGATGTTTTGGTTACCATAGGAGGTGATGATACCAACGGAGCTGCAAAACGTTTGTATGAAACTGAAGGAATTCCTGTAATAGGCTTCCCCAAAACCATAGATAACGATTTAAAAACCTTATCGATGCACAATTACAATGGTTCAATCATCGAGGCAGTGTTGTGTCCTGGCTTTCCTTCTGCAGCTAAAGCAATTGCTGATTTTACAGGAAAATTAAAAACTACTGCAGAATCGCATTCCCGTATCATGATATTGGAAGTAATGGGGCGTGATGCAGGCTGGTTAACCGGTTCAGCTTTGTTTGGAGGTGCTGAACTGGCATTGATACCTGAATTTGATATGACCAAAGAACGCAAAGAATTTTTCTTCGAAATTGTAAAAGAAACCTATTTACGCTCGCCCAAAAAAATGTTGATTATTCCGGTATCCGAAGGTGTTAGATGGTACGATGAAAAATCAGGTAAAGTAGATGTAGTATATGCGAGTTCTGAACTCGATGAATACGGACATCCAAGATTTGGCGGTATCAGCGGAATTATAGCTTCCGACATATCTCACCGTTTAGGCATTGAAGCCAGAGCTCAAATAACAGGCTATTATGCCCGCAGCGGAAAATGTAGTCAGTACGACCGTCGCCTTACTACTACCCTAGCTGATAAAGTAGTGGATTTATTATTAAGAGAAGAATACGGACAAATGCCTACAATGAATAAAATAGTACCTTATCATGAACTCGAAGAGTTTAATACGTCTTCAATTGATATGGGCGCTATCGGCAACAAAGCCCTTTCTAAACCCTATTATGACATAAATAAATTTCAGTTTACAGATGCGTATACACATTTTCTTGGAAATGTTTTAGAACATAAACATTATCAGGATTTTGACTATGATTTTCCTGTTGTTGTACCAGATAAAGATTAAATAATTTCTAAAATTTAGATTTTATGTATATATTTGCAGTTGGTAAAATGTAGTTAAAAATTCAGATTTATGAAAATATTTTTTATTACTCATTTTGTAACCTTAATAATTAATTTTCTTACAGCTTTTGTAATAAGCTATTTTTCTGTCAAACCGATTGTGATGTTGTCCCATGTTAAGGGTTTAACCGATATGCCCAACGAAAGAACTTCGCATAATAATCCAACAGCTACACTGGGAGGGATTGCAATATTTGGCGGGTTTATGTTCGCCTCTTTATTATTCCCCCCTTTTGGTACATTAATGGAAATGAGGTATATAATAGCCGGCGTTTTGTTGATGTTTTTTATCGGTATGAAAGATGATCTTTTCGTAATTGCCCCATTGAGTAAATTAGGAGCACAGATTGTTGCAGCTATTATTATCGTTGATTTTGCTGATATCAGATTAACAAGTTTGCACGGATTTATGGGTATAACTGACATAAATTATCATTGTAGCCTTTATCTTACTATTTTTATGGTAATTGTAATCATCAATGCTTTTAATCTGATTGACGGAATTGATGGATTGGCTGCAAGTATCGGGGTAGTATGTTCATTTACCTTTGGGATATGGTTTTATCTTTCCGGACAATTTGAATTTGCTTTTTTAACAGCAGCTCTGGCCGGCGCATTGGTTGGCTTTTTGTGGTTTAATCTTTTTGGAAAGAAGAATAAAATATTTATGGGCGATACCGGTTCGTTGGTATTGGGTTTTTTAATTGCCGTGTTTGCCATTCAGTTTAATCAAAGTAATATTGGAATAGAAGGCAATTACCATATCTCTGCATCACCTGCCGTTTCTTTTTCAATTTTGATTATCCCCTTATTTGATACACTCAGGGTTTTTATAATAAGAATCTACCACAGGCAATCTCCTTTTAAAGCGGATAAAACGCACATGCATCACAAATTACTTGAACTTGGATTTTCTCATGTACAGTCTACAGTTATCATTGTTCTTGTTAATGTTCTTTTTATCCTTATAGGATTTTCTCTGCAAAAACTCGGTATTATCAGTCTAATGCTGATTGTTCTATCATTGAGTACACTCTTGTCATATATTCCGTTTTTTATTCTCAGGAAACGACAAAAAAACATCGCATAAAAGCGCAGCTGATCCGGGCAATAAACCAAAATCACATTTTATGCAAAAAGGAGTTTTTTTATTTATATTTTTATGCATTGCCATCGGTTTAAAAGCCCAGCAATTGAATTTTCCTCTTGCCAATCCTTATTTTTATCAGATAGAGAAGAAATTAAATGCGCCTGTTCATTATTTTCATACTGCTGTAAAACCTTGGTTAACAGCAGATGTTAATATGCTTATCAATACTGATTCCCTAAAGGATGCATATGTTATTCCACATGATTTTGGTAAAAAGTTACCGAATTTTTTATGGAATACGCTCTTTAACCAGCATTTACTTTCGTTCAATAAAGATGGTATCAGTTTGACTGTAGACCATGTATTTAATTATGAATTTGGTAAGGATATTCTTGAAAAAAAGGCTACAAAATATGTCAATTCCAGGGGTTTTTTAGTAGAAGGGAGTTTCGGCAGGGATTTTTCATTTTCTACAACTTTTTACGAAAATCAGGCTGATTTTGTAGATTACCTGACAAACAACATTGGCAATACAACGGTAGTACCCGGTCAGGGAATGGTTAGAAATTTTGGTAAAACCAGCTTTGATTATGCCTGGGCAAGCGGATATATTTCTTACACACCTTCCCGGTATTTTAATATTCAATTCGGACACGGTAAAAATTTTATAGGCGATGGATACCGTTCGCTCTTATTATCGGACAATGCTTTCAACTATCCTTATTTAAAAATAACGACCAATATATGGAGGTTAAAATATACAAATCTGTATGCTGAATTTCAGGATTTAAAAACACCTCATACCTACGACTTAGGCTTCCGTAAAAAATACGGAAGTTTTCATTATTTGAGTTATGCCGTAAACAAAAGACTTAATATTGGCTTTTTTGAGGCCATTATCTGGCAGGCTCAGGACAGTGCAGGTTTTAGAGGATTTGATATCAATTATCTGAATCCGGTTATTTTCTATCGACCCGTTGAGTTTTCTCTCGGTTCACCGGACAATGCGCTGTTAGGCCTGAATATTTCCTATAAACTGGCAGACCGCTATTTGCTATACGGACAACTAATGCTGGACGAATTTAAATTAAGTGAAGTGACTTCCGGCAATGGATGGTGGGCCAATAAACAAGCCTTTCAGCTCGGTGCTAAGGCTTTTGATTTATTTAATATCAAGAGCTTATATGTACAGACCGAATTCAATTTTGTAAGACCCTATACTTATTCGCATCGTTCATCTCTGCAAAACTACGGGCATTACAATCAGGCACTGGCACATCCTGTTGGAGCCAACTTCAGGGAAACCGTTGCTATCGTAAAATATAACTACAAAAGATTCTTTGCAGAATACAAGATGAATTACATCGAATATGGAGCTGATACCCTTGGGTATAATTTCGGAAAAGATATTTTCAGGTCGTATGAAGATCATCCGAAAGAGTATAATAACTTTGTCGGCCAAGGCATTACAACTACAGTTATTTATAACGATCTCAGGATTTCATATCTGGTAAACCCCAGAACCAATATGAATCTTTCTTTAGGAATTACCGACAGGTACGAAATCACGGATGCATACAACAAACATTCTGCCTATGTATATATTGGATTCCGTACCAGTTTACATAATTTTTATTACGATTTTTAGAGCATACAGGCTAAAAGAAGGCGGGCATTTTAACTTGATACCGAATACAGCAGCTCCAAGATAAAAATTATCATAACTTTGGATGGATATTTACAGAGGTATAAAATATATAGCATTTAAATTATGAGTAATGCAAAAATATCCATACGTTTTTTTGACGACCGCGAAGTGCGTGCCGTTTGGGACGAGCAAAACGCCAAGTGGTGGTTTAGTGTGCTGGATATTGTAGCTCTGCTTACCGACCAGGACGACTACACCAAAACCCGCAACTATTGGAAATATCTTAAAGCAAAGTTGAAGAAAGAAAAAAACGAGTTGGGTAGTGTCACTACCCAACTGAAACTTTTAGCAAATGACGGTAAACGATATTTAACCGATATGTTGGATTACA
>CAIUKU010000309.1 GCA_903899825.1 uncultured Bacteroidales bacterium
AGCTTCTTCGGTCTTCGGTCTTCCGACTTCTTACTTTTTACATGCTTTAATAGCAGCCTGTGCAGCAGCCAATCTTGCGATAGGCACGCGGAATGGAGAACAGCTAACATAGCTTAAACCATTGCGGAAGCAGAATTCTACAGAAGCAGGGTCACCACCTTGTTCACCACAAATACCCACTTTAAGGTCAGCACGAACTGAACGGCCTTTGGTAACAGCCATTTCAATCAGCTGTCCTACACCATCCTGATCGATTGTCTGGAAAGGATCGTTGGCTAAAATTTTGTTATCTAAATAATCCTGCATAAATGCACCGGTATCATCACGGCTGAATCCAAAAGTCATTTGTGTGAGGTCATTGGTGCCAAAAGAGAAGAATTGTGCTGTTTTTGCCATTTTATTGGCTAATAAGCAAGCACGTGGAATTTCAATCATGGTACCATATAAATAGTCAATTTTTGCAACGCCAAATTTAGCACAAACTTCAGCATATACTTTGTCTACAATAATTTTGGTAAAGTCTAATTCACTAACATCACAGGTAACAGGTACCATGATTTCAGGTTTGGGTGTTTTACCTTCTTTTACTAATTCAACGGTAGCTTCAAATAAAGCACGAATCTGCATTTCTGTTACTTCAGGATAGGTAATGCCTAAACGTACACCACGGTGTCCCATCATTGGATTGGATTCATGTAAAGCTTCGCCACGTTTTGCAATTGCTTCGGCACTGATACCTAATGCAGTTGCCAGTTCAGCCTGATTTTCAGCACCCTGTGGAACAAATTCGTGTAAAGGTGGATCCAGTAAGCGGAAAGTAACAGGCAATGTATCCATAGCCTCAAGGGTACCTTTGTAATCTCTTTTTACAAAAGTAGCTAATTCATCCAAAGCATTGCGACGTTCGGCAACACCTTCGCTTAAGATCATTTTACGTAACAAAAACAAAGCTTTTTCAGTTCCTTTACCATAGAACATGTGTTCAGTACGGAACAAACCTATACCTTCGGCTCCAAAGCTACGTGCAATAGTTGCATCAGCAGGAGTATCAGCATTGGTTCTTACACCCATGGTACGGAATTTATCAGCCAATCCCATGAATTGTTGGAAACGAGGATTTTCGGTAGCATCCATTAAATCAAGGGTACCAATAAAAGCGTAACCTTTGGTTCCGTCTAATGTTAAAACGTCGCCTTCTTTAATCACAACTCCGGTTTCTTTTACTGTTGCTTTTTTGCCATCCACATCTACGTGTAATGCGCCTGCACCAACAATACAGCATTTTCCCCATCCACGAGCAACCAAAGCTGCGTGTGAAGTCATACCACCACGGGCTGTTAAAATACCGTCTGCAGCACGCATACCTTCAACATCTTCAGGATTGGTTTCTTCGCGTACCAATAATACTTTTTCGCCTTTACGTTGCCATTCAACAGCATCTTCAGCAGTGAAAACTACTTTGCCAACAGCAGCTCCTGGACCAGCAGGTAAACCTTTTACAAAAGGTTGAGCACCTTTTAACATGGCTGGGTTGATAATCGGGTGTAATAATTCATCTAACTGAGCAGGGTCTAAACGTAAAACAGCTGTTTTTTCATCAATACGTCCTTCAGCCAGCATATCCATGGCCATGTTCAGAGCAGCAGTACCTGTACGTTTCCCAACACGGCACTGTAACATATATAATTTACCTTCCTGAATCGTAAATTCGATATCGAGCATGTCTTTGTAAGCATCTTCAAGACGATTACGGATTTCGAACAATTCTTTGTAACTATCTGACCAGATTTCCTGCATACTGTGCAGGTGTTTGTTTTGTTCGTTTTTAGTATCGTCGTTTAATGGGCTTGGAGTACGGATACCTGCTACAACGTCTTCACCCTGCGCATTGATTAACCATTCGCCATAGAAAAAATTATCTCCGGTTGCCGGGTTACGGGTAAAAGCAACACCGGTTGCAGATGTATCACCCATATTTCCAAAAACCATGGCCTGTACATTTACTGCAGTACCCCATTCATCAGGAATACCTTCGATACGACGGTAAGAAATTGCTTTTTTACCATTCCAGCTTTTGAAAACAGCTTTAATACCACCAAATAATTGAGCTTCTGCATCATCTGGAAATTCTTGTCCCAATGATTTTTTAACCGCTTTTTTAAACTCTTCTGAAAGGAACTGTAAATCTTCTGCTGATAAATCAGTGTCGGATTTGTACCCTTTGCTATGTTTGTATGCATCCAGCATTTCATCCAGTAATTTGCGGATACCTTTTCCATCAGCTGGTTCCATACCTTCGGCTTTTTCCATAACCACATCGGCATACATCATAATTAAACGACGGTAAGAATCCCATACGAAACGTGGATTATTGGTTTTTTTTAATAATGCAGGAATTGTTTTTGAACTTAAACCTATGTTTAAAACAGTGTCCATCATACCCGGCATAGAACTGCGGGCACCTGAACGACAGGATAACAACAATGGATTTTCTGTATCACCATATTTCATCCCCATGGCAGCTTCCACTTTTTTCATTGAAGACCATACTTCTGCTGTTAAAGAAGCAGGTAACTGACAATTGTTTTCGTAATAAGCGGTACAACATTCAGTAGTGATTGTAAAACCAGCTGGTACAGGTAATCCTAATAAACACATTTCTGCTAAATTAGCACCTTTTCCACCCAGTAAATTTTTCATGTCGGCTTTGCCGTCGGCTTGTTTGCTGCCGAAATAATAAACATACTTTTGTTCTGTAGACATTGAGTTATCCTCCATTAATTTATAAAACGTTGATTTTAAGTATTTTTGATAAATGTAAACGAAAGTGCAAATTTAAGTTTTATTATCTGATTTTCAAACAAGGATTGTTAATTTATTATCAAATATTTTGTTTGTATTTATAGCAGCGTATAAATTAGTATTTTAGGATACAAAGGTGTGTATAGGTGGGGTTAAAATTACTTATTGTATATGAAGTAATTATGAACAATATTTTCAAAATTTACACTTTAATACAAGCAATAAAAAATGGTTTTTAGTTTGTATTAACAGAATAATTGTAATTTTGGGACATGATAAATAAAATATCAATTTTATTTAAAACATTAATATTTAAGCAATCCAAATAATTTGTCTGACTTTTTATTATCTATTAGGAGTAAATGTGCATGAAAATTATTAAGCAAATATTTTAAAATGAGGACATTATTAGCAGAGCTATTTCGGCTATTTTTTAGATTATCATTTTTTAGGAAAAAGTTTTTTGGAATATATAAAAGATTAATTTTCCCCTTTAATTTATTTAAAGGCGTTCAACGAAAATTTTTATTTAAAAACAGCATTTTATTTGAATTGCATATAGAAGACTGGATACAGCAAAATTTATTTTTTTTAGGTGAATATGAAGCACCTGAATTATGTTTTATTGAGAAGACATTGAAACCTGGAGATGTGTTTATTGACATTGG
The DNA here is from genome assembly GCA_903899825.1 of uncultured Bacteroidales bacterium. Taxonomy (GTDB): domain Bacteria; phylum Bacteroidota; class Bacteroidia; order Bacteroidales; family JACABE01; genus JACABE01. The sequence continues at coordinate 3,471 of CAIUKU010000309.1, forward strand.
TGCAAATATTGGATTATATTCACTTTACGCTTCAAAATTGCTTGGAAAGGATGGAAAAGTTATTTCTTTCGAACCATATTTGACAAATTACAATCGCTTAAAGAAAAATGTTTCACTCAATCAATCTGAAAATATAGTATTGGAAAAATTAGCCATTTTTCAAAATAAAACTCAAATATCAATGTTTTACGACGATAAAGAAGCCAATCATGGAATGGCTTCTTCCTATCTGACAGAATATTCCTGCAGTGAAATTGTTGAAACTGTGTCACTTGATGTGTATTTAAAAAATCAAAGCTTTACAAGTATTGACTTAATTAAAATAGATATAGAAGGTGGCGAGTATCCGGCTTTACTTGGGATGAAAGAAACACTTATGAAGTATCAACCGAAATTACTTATTGAAATTGATAATGAAATACTTATAAATACACCTTATACTGAACAACAAATTATCCATTATCTTAGTGAGCTTGGGTATAAAAAATACAATATCACAATCAACGGTGAAATAACTGATAAAGCGATAGATAATAATTCAAAGAATTGTATTTTTATTAAATAAAGTTTGATGACATTTTATTACCACAAACAGGCTTGTAAACCTAGTTAAAGGTATTTAAATGAATAATTGGGATATTTGTACAAAGCATTAATAATTTAATATATGCCTAGAAATAAAGCACTTTTTTGTCAGATGTATAAAACATTCAACTAAACCATAAATTGAATAACCGGAAAAAAATGAAAAAAACCTGGCTTATTTATATGGGATTTTTTACACCTATAGTATTTTGGACTACTAATATCATTTGTGGGTTCATATTGGGCAATTATAATCATGCAGAAAGACTCGTCAGTGAATTGGGTGCTATTGGAACAAAAACTCAATATTATTTCACAATTGGGCTTGTCTTATCTTCAATTTTAAGTGTATTGTTTATTATCGGCCTTTATAAAACAGCCAGAAACACAGGTTTAAATACGATTCCTGTACTTCTGATTTTATGTTTTTCATTTTCAGTTTGTGGTGCAGCATTATTTCCACTACCCATGAAGTTACACGGTATATTAGGTATGCCAAGTATACTGTTGTTTTTATCACCTCTATCGGCCATGTTATGTTGGAGATTAGAAAAAGTATCAACTATTAATTATTTTGCTTTTTTTACATTGGTAATTATGTTAATGGGGTTTTCAGTATACTTCCCTGATTTTTTAAGTGAGTATCCAGGGCTAAAACAGCGTTTTTTTCATATTGGATGGTCAGTTTGGTTTATCTATTTAAGTATTGTTTTTCTAGAATTAAATAAGAAATGCGAATCAAGACAAAAATTTCATATGCCATTAAGACTAAGCCACTAAGAATCAATTATTATATTTTTACAATATTTTCTAAATTAATTTAATTATTTTGTGATTTTGTATCCCAGCCTGACGGTTGGCAGGATAGTGGCTATAATTTAGTTTCTTATAGTTTTCAACCCTTAATTGGTATAAGAAATTAAAAAACAGTATCTTAAGCATGAAACCTAAAGGAGCTGATAATCTTTAGTATTAATTTACTTTCAGTGTTTTGTAGAATCAAATAATCCTGTATATTTGTAGCGAAAATAATATGAT
>CAIUKU010000310.1 GCA_903899825.1 uncultured Bacteroidales bacterium
ATACTGATTTCTTTTGTATTAGTTCCATTAACTTTACATTATTTAAATGCCACTGAGTACGGCGTATGGTTGACTTTAAGTTCTTTGATGACTTGGATTAATTATTTTGATATTGGACTCGGAAATGGATTGAGAAATCAACTTGCGAAAGCGTTGACTTTAAAAGACTATAAACTTGGTAAAATTTATGTAAGTACTACTTTTGCAATATTATCTGTTATTGTTGTTTTTTTTATAATACTTTTTCTATTTATCAATCCTTATGTTGAGTGGAATAGAGTATTAAATACTGATGCCAAAATGGCAGATGATTTGAGTCGTATTGTTTTGATTGTTTTTACCTTTTTTTGTTTGCAATTTGTTTTTAAAACAGTAGGTACAATTTTGGTTGCTGATCAAAAACCTGCTGTGAATGATTTGATTAGTGTTATTGGAAATTTGATTGCTTTAGTTATTATATATGTATTAACTAAAATAACGAATGGATCTTTAACTTACGTTGCTTTAACATTTTCATCTGCACCTCTATTGGTGTTTGTTTTTACTTATTTCATTCTGTTTTATGGTAAATATAAATATCTGCGACCTTCTTTTTCGGCAATTAATTTAAAATACACAAAAGATCTAATCGGTATTGGATTACAATTTTTCATAATTCAAATAGCTGTTTGTGTAATTGCATACACATCAACTAATATTATTATTGCACAGCTTTTAGACACCGAGAGCGTAACTATATATAACATTGCATTTAAGTATTTTTTCTCACTTTCAATGGCTTATCTTATAATTATAACACCATTTTGGAGTGCAGCAACTGAAGCTTATATACAAAAAGATTTTTTATGGATTAAATCATCAATTAAAAAACTTATGTATGTGTATTCAGGGACTATTGTTCTTTTGTTATTCATGTTGGCAATTTCAGACTGGTTTTATTCAAAATGGATTGGAAATTCTGTACAAGTTCCTTTTACATTGTCAATATTCGTAGCACTTTATGTTGCGTTATATAATTGGAGTAGTACTTTTATATTTTTTATTAATGGAATTGGTAAAATAAGGCTTCAACTTTATATAACAATAATTATAGCGGTTTTCTATATTCCATTCTCGGTATATTTGGGTAAAATATTTAATCTAAATGGGATTATACTTGCTTCGGCTATAGCTTTAATACCTGCTTCAGTATTAATGCCAATACAGTTAAGAAAATTATTTTTAGATAAAGCTAAAGGTATTTGGAACAAATAGCTTTTTTTTAATTATATGTTTATGAATAGAAATGCGATTGAAAAGCGACAAGATATACCAAAAATTACTGTAATTACTGTAGTTTACAATGCCGTAAATAAAATTGAAGAGACAATTTTAAGTGTTATTAATCAGGATTACGGAAATATTGAATATATAATTATCGACGGTGGAAGTAATGATGGTACTGTTGAAATAATAAAAAAACACACTGACAAAATTACTTTCTGGAGTAGTTCTAAAGATTCCGGCATTTACAATGCTATGAACAAAGGTATTGAAAAATCGACAGGTATTTGGATAAATTTTATGAATGCCGGTGATAGATATGTAGATGATAATGTTGTTTCCGAGATTTTTAGTAATAAAAAAAATACTGATGTTGATGTGATATTTGGAAACTCTATATTGGAGAAAAACAATAAAATACAAATAAAACAACCTGTTGTTAAACCGGTTACTGAACTATGGAAAACACCTGTTTTCAGACATGGAGCAATGTTTACAAAAACAGAGATTCATAAAAATAATTTATTTAGCGAGCATGCTAAATATAAAATTTGTGCTGATTACGATTTTATATACAAAATTTACACGATGAATTATAATTTTAAATTTATAGACTTGTATGTTTTGGTATTTGAAGAAGAAGGAATATCTAATAATTTATTTAGAAATTCAATTAATAACAGAATCATTGTATTGTCATATACTAAAAAAATAAAGTATAATTTATGGCATTGTCTTAATATAATGAGGTGTTTTTATATTGTGTCAAGACAAAA
>CAIUKU010000311.1 GCA_903899825.1 uncultured Bacteroidales bacterium
AGGTAATTTTTCAGCAACAATAGCTTTATCAGTTAATTCTCTAAACGCTTTTAAAGCATTGCGCATAGTTTTAGCATAATATCTATTATGAATTCTTTTCGTTTCATTTGATCTGATACGTTTTAATGCCGATTTATGATTAGCCATTTCTTTTGTTTTTATTATTTAATAAAGTAGTCCGTAGGGGATTCGAACCCCTGATTTCTAGGATGAAAACCTAGCGTCCTGGGCCAGCTAGACGAACGGACCATGCTTTTCCATTAATTTGGGAGTGCAAAATTAGCACTTTTTTTTATATCTGCAAACATTTTTATTGATTTTTCATTAAAAATAAAAATTATTTTACTTATCATATGATTTACAATGTTGTATAAAAAAATTATTTTCCTATTTTTTCAGCTACTGCCACTCCATCCAGTGCTGAAGATATAATTCCACCTGCATAACCCGCTCCTTCTCCGCAGGGATATAAATTTTTAATCTGAACATGCTGCATCGTAATTGCATCCCTTGGAATTCTTACCGGTGATGAAGTACGGGACTCTACACCCACTATGTTTGCTTCTTGTGTAAGATATCCTTTCATCTTATCATCAAAAGCTACAAATGCTTTTTGTAAGCGCTGGCTTACAAAGGAGGGTAATATTTCATGAACTGCAGCAGAAACCAATCCCGGAACGTAAGAGGTCGAATTTAGATTCACTGAAATTTTTGAATTGACAAAATCTGTCATCCTTTGTGCAGGTGCAATTTGTCCTTTGCCTGCTGCATCGAAGGCTGCTTTTTCAATTTCCTCCTGGAATTTTAATCCGGCCATTGCTCCATGAGACTGATAAGCCTGCAAATCGGATAACTCTACAGAAACAACCATGCCCGAATTGGCATAGATAGAATTTCTTCTTGAATTGGACATGCCGTTTACTACTATCTGTCCTGCTTCGGTAGCAGCGGGTACAATAATTCCTCCCGGACACATACAGAATGAAAAAACACCTTTTCCTTCCACTTGTGTTACCAATTGATAAGTAGCTGCCGGTAAAAACTGCCCCCTTGATTTACAATGATATTGAATAGAATCAATAATTTGTTGAGGATGCTCAATGCGAACGCCTAATGCAAATGGTTTTGCTTCAATCAGTATTTGTTTGCTGTCCAGTAATTCATAAATATCTCTGGCTGAATGACCCGTTGCAAGTATTACAGATATGCCTTCGTAAGATGTTCCTGTTTGATCCGTTACACCTTTGATAACACCCTCTTTAATGATTAAATCAACAATCTTCTTTTCAAAATGAAACTCACCGCCATGATTGATGATGGTTTCTCTGATATTGGATATAATAGCCGGCAATTTATCGGTACCTATATGAGGATGTGCATCTATCAATATATCTGTAGAAGCTCCATGTGCCACTAATTTATGCAAAATATCATTCACATCACCTCTTTTGGTAGCTCTTGTATACAATTTACCATCAGAATAGGTACCGGCACCACCTTCACCAAAACAATAATTAGAGTCGGGATTTACGATTTGTTCGCGATTAAGGTCGGCTATGTCATATTTTCTTAAATGCACATCTTTTCCTCTTTCGATGAGGATGGGCTTATAACCTGATTCTAAAAGACGCAATGCTGCAAATAATCCTGCTGGTCCTGAACCAACAATAATAACCGGATCGGCATGCTGAACGTATTTATATTTGTCTTCCTTAAGTTTTTCTTCTACAGGGTGGGACTCAAAGGTATATACCTTCACTTTTAATCGAATTTGTACTTTTGCCTTACGGGCATCTATAGAGCGTTTCAGTATACTTACATAGTTAATCTTTTCTCTGGGTACTCTTATCGCCAATGCTACTGCTTTTTCTATCGAATTGTATACATTGAGCTGTTCGGGTAATATGGCTATTTCTATTTCTTTGATCATAAAAACAAGGATAAAGGTTAAAGGTTAAAGTGAAAAGGTTAAAGTAAATAAGTATGTTTAAATTTAAAGTTTAAAAAGGCTTTGTTTGTAGTCATGAGAAGATGTATTCACAATAAAAAGTATAAAACAATAAACTAAATACTAAGTTTTTATTAAAATTAAAGTATTGTGATACTGCTGCATAGAATTAATCATTGGGAAATTGAATCCATTGCAAAGATACAGAATTTGTGCAATGAATCATGAAAAATTGCAAATCTGATTGTAAAAAAGCTTGTATTTTAAGTAGTGTTTTAAAAATATAAAAAAGATTCATTTGTAAAAAAATGCACTTAAAATGTTTTAAATCCAGCTGATGTAAAAAAAAAGTTAATGATTCTAAGGATTTATCAGGAAATGAAATCCACATTTTAAGTGAATGTTTATTTGTTTTCAATGACAAATTAAAATATTAAGAAAGGCGACATCTTAATAACTTATTTTCAGGGAAACCTTAAAATACATTTATTCAATTTAAAATTCTGAATTAAAAGACAAATTCTTATTTAGAATAAAGGTTGAATTAACATCATTATTTCAAATCAAAACAACAAATAATGTTATCACAAAAGAAATGCTTGAAATCAGTATAAAACGAATGAATACAAGACTAACTAACTAACTTATAGTGTATTATTATCAAGGAAACCAGGTTAAATCCTGCACACTTCAATCTATTTTAAATTCAATCTGAATATTTCGGAAACGAAGCTGAAATAGTTAATAATAGCATTATCGTTTTTTTAAATTTGTTTAGTTTAGCAAAAACTCAATATCAGCTTTATTCAAACTCTTTACAAACTCTTCCTCAGCCTGAATTAAGTTGTCAGCTAATTTAATTTTTCGTTCCTGCAATTCCATAATTTTTTCTTCAATACTGTCGCGACTGATAAACTTGTAAATAAAAACATTGTTTTTTTGTCCGATTCTATGCGTTCTGTCATAGGCCTATGCTTCTGAAGCCGGATTCCACCATGGATACAGAAGGAAAACATATCATTCCGGTTAGCTAATCCTATAGTGGTGATTTCTTTAAGATGATAGAGCAGCGGTAGAATTTGAAATCATAACAATCAGGTTTCAGGGAAACTTCATAAAATTCGGTTTCCTCCGCTGATTTCCATCATATAAGCCCTTTTTGAAAGCCGGTCAATAGCAATTTTATTCTTTCCACGCTGCAAAACACGAGCTCCCAATAAATTATATACATTCAATATTGTTTTTTCTGTTGACATATATTGTATATAAACATTATCTATAGCAGGAACTGAAATTTGTTAAACACACTCATTCTGCATATTAAATACACTGCTTTGGTTTTTCTAATACTAATTTAAATAAGTACAGCTATTATTCGTAAATTTGCATCCTCATTCTGATATCAAAACATTTTGGCACCCAACGAAATTATAAATTGCAAATAGAATAGGTGTATCAAGGCTCAGACTGTATAATACTTTTTAATGTAATCAATTCATTAAAACTATTTCACATTCTAACTCTAAGTACTCCAGGTACTCCAAGTACTTATTTCTGCCTTGATTTGCATTAATTTATAAAGATTATGATTGAATTCGGATTAACGATGAACATTACTTTAGGCATCAGTCTTTTGACAATGCTTGCCATTGTATATGTTCCAATAAAATATAAAGCAAATCTTGCGGCATTTACAATTGTTATCAATGCTATCCTTACATCCTGGCTTACTTTTCCTGCCCTGTACGGGAACATTGCGGAATTCTCCCTCTATGCCGGTGCATTGATGGGTAATATTCCCTTCCGCATTGATGGCCTCTCAGCATGGTTTATACTGATTATTAATTTTACAACTATAACGGGTGTAATTTATGGGGGTGGCTATTTAAAAGCCTATACCGCAAGCCATTCAAAACTAAATCTGCATTGGATACTGTTTATTTTATTTCAGCTTTCGATGATATGGGTATGCATACTGCAACATGGTCTGGCATTTCTGATTGCCTGGGAAGTAATGTCATTGTCCTCCATGCTGCTGGTGATTTTCGATCATCAAAATCCCAGAACCATCAAAGCTGGCCTCAATTACCTGGTTCAGATGCACATCAGTGTAGTATTTCTGACAGTGGGTTTTATATGGGTATATGCTCAGACAGGGAGTTTTGGTTTTGATGCATTTCATACTTATTTTGGCAATCATTCCAATATCTGGTTGTTTCTGATTTTTTTTACTGGATTCGGTTTCAAGGCAGGATTTATTCCTTTTCACTCCTGGCTGCCCCATGCACATCCGGCAGCTCCGTCTCATATATCGGGAGTGATGTCGGGTGTTATTGTTAAACTTGGTATTTATGGTATCATCAGAATCATCAGCTTTGTAAAATATGATTTCTTATTACTGGGTGAGATTGTAGTGAGTGTTGCTGTATTAACCGGCTTGTATGGCATTTTAAATGCAGCCATACATCGTGATTTTAAAAAAATGCTGGCATATTGTACCATCGAGAACATTGGTATCATTGGAATAGGAATCGGCATTGGTATGATGGGAATTGGCAATGGCTCTCCCCTGCTCTATTATCTGGGATTTGGCGGCGCATTGTTACATGTTTTGAATCATTCCCTGTTTAAGTCTTTGCTTTTCTATTCAGCCGGTTCAGTATATCAGCAAACCCATACCCGGGATATGGAAAAACTGGGAGGATTGATCAGATACATGCCCAAAACAGCCGCTATTTTTCTGATTGGAGCCATTGCTATTGGCGGCATGCCACCTTTTAATGGTTTTGTTTCGGAATTTATTATTTACAGTGGTTTGCTGGAGGGTATGAAATCGAGCAGTCTCAGTCAGTTGAGTCTAATAATACTGACATTTGCAGGACTCAGCCTTATTGGCGGGATTTCTATTTTAACGTTTACAAAAACTTTCGCAACCATTTTTCTGGGCAATGAAAGAGAAAAACTACCACATCCGCCTCATGAAGTTGAATCCCGCATGCTATGGCCTCAGTATATTATCATTGCAGCCATGCTGACTGTGGCATTTTTCCCTCAATTCTACCTGAATGCCATCAGTAATATATTGTCATCCATGTTCGCATCACAGCAGGGTTTTGCACCTCCTGATTTTATGCACTATTCCGGTATTGCTGCAAACATCAGCATTTATGCTGCTGTATTTATGGGTCTTATTGCCATCAGCTGGAGCATACGTTCTTATATTGTAAGGCGAAATACGGATGCTGTTCAACCCAGCTGGGGCTGTGGATATACAGGAAACTCCCTGAAAATGCAATATACCGGAAAATCTTTTTCTAAACCCCTGGGAAAAATCTTGAATTTTCTGCTGATAGAGAAAAAACAATATTCAGAACTAAAACAAGCTGAGATTTTTCCAGCAAAAAGAAATTATGCTTCCTCCTATCACGATTTCTTTGAACATTTTTTTATCAATTCCTTTATCCGGAAATTGCTGTATATCACCAATTATTTTAAGTTTATTCAAAACGGAAGGATACAATCTTATGTTATTTATGGTATTGTATTTATTATTGCTATTTTTGTACTGACGGCTTTAAATATTATACAATGATCCTCATCAAAGCATTTATAGTAATCTTGGTAACTGTATCAGCACTTATTCCTTTTATAAAAGGAAATGCTAAGGGTATTCTTGCGTTTACTGCCATTTTACTTAATACGTTGGCTTCTTCCTGGTTTGCGGTTCAGTGTCTTTGGGGTGAAAATTTTGAATTCATTTTTAAAGGAAGTTATATTACAGGCATCATTCCGGTAAGGATAGATGCTTTAGCAGCCTGGTTTCTGATCATTATTAACTTTGTATTTTTAACGGGCAGCTTTTATGGCTTGTTTTATATGAAGGTTTATAGCAATCAGAAAAACAATATAAAACTGCATGCTGTTGCTTTAATCTGGTTGCATGCTGCACTTACAGGAATTTGTGTAATTCAGAACAGCATTGTATTTCTGATTGCCTGGGAAGTAATGGCATTTTCAACAACGCTGCTGGTAATATTTGAACATGAAAAGACCGCAACCATTAAGGCCGGTATTAATTATCTGATCCAATCCCATGTATCCATCATATTTCTGATGTTAGGCTTTATATGGGTAGCTTTCAAACAAGGCAGCTATGATTTCAATGCAATTACAGTTTATACCACACAACATCCTGAAATTACGATCCTTATGTTTCTTTGCTTTTTTGCTGCATTTGCCATCAAAGCCGGTTTTGTTCCTTTTCATACCTGGCTGCCGTATGCGCATCCTGCTGCACCTGCCTATTTTTCAGGAATCATGTCAGGAGTTATGATAAAGATAGGTATTTATGGCATACTCCGCATGCTGCTAATTATAAAACCTGATTATACCACCATCGGTTATATTATACTCATAATATCAGTTATTTCAGGATTGTATGGAGTGATGCTGGCCATCATTCAGCACAATCTTAAAAAACTGCTTGCTTACCACAGTATTGAAAATATTGGCATTATCGGAATCGGCATTGGCATTGGTTGTATCGGTATGGGTTCAGCTAATCAATTACTTGCAGGCCTGGGTTTTGCAGCTGCATTGTTACATACCCTGAATCATGCCCTTTTCAAATCATTGTTGTTTTATACAGCAGGAAATATATATCAGGCAACACATACACTTAATATAGAACAGCTGGGTGGTTTAATTAAAAAAATGCCACAGACTGCTGTATTATTTCTGATTGCAGCAATAGCCATTTGCGGAATTCCTCCTTTTAATGGTTTTGTTTCTGAATTTCTTATTTATAGTGGTTTGTACCATTGGTTACAGCTTGCTTCACTGTTTTCTTCCATCGCAATTGGCTTTACCATATTGGGAATGGTAATGATTGGTGGTCTGGCCATGCTCTGTTTTACCAAAGCTTTCGGTGTTGTATTTCTGGGTAATCCCAGAATGGAGTTTCATCAAGTAATCAAAGATCCTCCTTTTTTACAATTGCTGCCACTTTATATTATCACAGTTTTTATTGTAAGTATTGGGATTTTTCCAATGCTGTTTTTGCAGCTGCTTTCCAGGCCAGTATTGTTATTTACTGCTGATCTTCCTTTACAGCATGCTTTTCAGTTAAAAACAGCTGAAGTGCTTCAGCCTTTCAGCTGGGCCATGTGGGGTCTGATACTACTTATACTCGCGATGTTTACTATCAGAAAAATAATTACACGAAAACAAAAACAAAGTATAGCAACTACCTGGGGATGCGGTTATATTGTACCTAGTTCAAAAATTCAATATACGGCCAACTCTTTTGTAAGATCCTACCGTAAGCTTTTCAGGCCATTCTTGTTACTTTATAAAAATACAAGAGAAATAAAAGGAATTTTTCCCGACAAAGGATATTATGCAACACATACCTATGATAAAATTGAAGAATGGCTGATTGACAGGCCAATAAGAGCTTTTAAATCCCTGTTGAGCCGTTTTTTATTTCTTCAGAATGGTAAATTACAATTTTATATTTTATATGGAATCATTTTTATAGTATCCATCATCTGTATTCCATTGTTTTATGAGAAAATTATTCAATTTATTGCTTTTTTAAATCAATTATAATCATGCTGAGTTTTATATTAATATTTATTGCAGCAGTTTTTTTTACAGGCATCATAGTCCGGACCAAAAGCATGGCTTCGGGACGTAAAGGACCCGGAATACTGCAGCCCATCAAAGATGTGATACGGCTTTTCAGGAAAGGAGCTGTTTACAGCCAGACAACAAGTTTTATCTTTCAGATTGCACCTACAATATATTTCTCATCAGTAGTAATGGCCATGCTGGTAGTGCCTTTTGGTCAGTATAAAGGCTTCATCAGCTTTAGCGGAGATTTTATCTTTTTTGCCTATATTCTGGCACTGGGTAAGTTTTTCAGTATACTGTCGGCTATGGATACCGGGAGTAGCTTCGAAGGCATGGGAGCCAGCCGTGAGGCTTTGTATTCGATGCTAGCTGAACCTGCTTTTTTTATATTGATGGGTTCACTGGCATTGCTTACTGGTCATACCTCCTTTCAGGAAATATTCTCGGCTTTACACATTGGGTCCTATATCACCTATGCACTAGCAATTTTGGCTACATTTGTACTTTTAATGATTGCAATGATCGAAAACAGCCGTATGCCGATTGATGATCCCAAAACTCATCTGGAACTAACCATGATACATGAAGTGATGATACTGGACAATAGCGGTTTCGACCTTGGATTGATATTAACTGCAGGCTACCTTAAATTTGCTATATATGGTGCTCTGATTGTAAACCTTTTCATTGGTGTTTTTCCTTATGGATATACCATCCCTTTATTTTTCATTATTCAGTTTTCAGTAGCCATTACAATCGGCTTAATTGAATCCTTTATGGCAAGATTCAGGATGGGTCACAATGCACAGTTTATCTTTGCATTGACTTCTGTAAGTTTACTGATATTTTTCGGTGCATTGTTGATACTTGGGAAATTTATTTAATATTCAAAAAATAAAAAAATGATAAATGTATTGCTCATAACATTTTTGATAACGCTGTTTTACATAGCGATTGCCAATAGGATGCTTACTTATGTAAAGGTGCTGGCATTACAGGGTGTATTACTTTTCTTTGTTGTTTTTCTTCAACTCAATGAAATCAGTACTTTAAATCTGGTTTTAATTCTTTTGGAAACCATTATTTTCAAATCGATAGCGGTTCCTGTTTTCCTGGCCTATATATTGAAACGCAACCGTATTACCCGTGAAGCAGAACCGTTTTTACCCAATTTTGTATCCCTGATTATTACGACAATTATTGTGGTTGCTACCATTTTATTGGCCAACAGTATTCAGGATACACATTTAAATAAGATATTCTTTGTAGTGGCACTTTCAACGCTCTTTACAGGACTGTATTTTATAGCTACCCGCCGAAAAATTATTACTCATGTAATGGGTTATTTAATTATTGAGAATGGAGTTTTTGTATTGTCATTGGCAGTAGGTAACGAAATGCCCATGCTGGTAAACCTTGGAATCATGCTCGATATTTTTGCCAGTGTGCTGATTTTGGGTATTTTCTTAAATAAAATCGGGGATGTCTTTAAAAACATCGACGTGAACCAACTCAGTAATTTGAAAGATTATTAATGCAAAAAATTGAATAATATATGATGTTACTTTATCTGATACTGGCCTATTCAATTGCCATCGTTTTGTTTATCAACCGGAATAAAATTATCAATTTCAGTCTGATAGGTTTATTTTTATTACTACAATGGGGATTTACGATATATGCATGTTTTCATTTTCGTTCAAGCGAACTTGATTATTTTAGTTTTGATTCATTAGGAATCCTATTACTGCTCACATTAAGCATAGTTTCGGTTCCTGCAGTGATTCACAGTTTGATTTATATAAAGGATAATAAGGACAGCGCTCAATCACGTGGGATTTATTTTGCTGCCATTGCAGGTTTAATCACTTCGATTGGTGCCGGTTATCTTTCTAATCACATTGCTGTTACCTGGATTTTTACCGAACTTACTACACTCTGTGCTTCTGCTTTAATTTACCATCATCGCAATAAACTTGCACTGGAAGGTACCTGGAAATACATTTTTATTTGTGCAATCAGTATTACTTTTATTTTTATCGGAATTTTATTTTTAAGTCTTTCGCTAATTCATGCAGGTTCATCGGATCTTTCATTTAAAAATCTTCTGGCCAATAGCGACAAATTAAATCCTTTCTGGTTGCGACTCTCTTTCCTGTTTATTTTTACAGGATTTACCGCAAAGCTGGGTTTGGTACCCATGTATACAGCAGGCATTGACGCCAAGGATAAAGCGCCGGGGCCGGCATCGGCATTGCTTTCCAGTGTTTTAATGAATCTTGGATTTGTAGGTATTTTCCGCTTTTATGTTATTATTGCCAATACCCCATTACAACACTGGGCCAACCTGGTTATAGGGATTGCTGCATTTTTGTCCATATTTGTGGCTACAGTTTATATGGTAAAAGTAAAAAACATTAAGCGAATGTTTGCATACTCCAGCATAGAACATACTGGTCTGGTCATGCTTGGAATAGCTGCCGGAGGCATAGGTTATTATGCTGCTATACTTCACGTTGTACTTCATGCCTTTGTAAAATCCAGTTTATTTTTCCAATACAATCAATTGTACAAGGTATTTCAGACGAAGAATATTTACCAGATCGGGAATTATTTCAAATACAATACAACAGGTGCTATGGTACTGCTTCTGGGATTTATCAGCGCGGCTGCAATGCCACCTTCAGGATTATTTGTCAGCGAATTTCTTATTTTTAAAGCATTGTTTGAAGCCAATCAAATCATAGTGCTTATTGCCGTTTTATTACTGCTTACCATGATAATATGGGCTTTTGGTAAAAATATTTTCAAAATACTATTTATCCCGGCCGTTGGATTTGATGAAAAGACACTTATCGTCATTAGCCCCTGGGAATCTGCAACTCAGTTTGTACTATTGGCAGGAGCTGTTTATTTAGGATTAAATCCCCCTGTTCAATTTGTTCAGTTAATTAATGAAAGTATAATGCAATTACCAATTTAAAAACTTATGAATTATACCACTGTACTAAACATGCAAACCATAACGATTTCAATGATACCTGAAATCAGTTATGAAACTTTTTTTGAGTTAAACACAGTATTCATTACCAATCATGCTGAAAGGCATTGTGTGAACTATTTCGGATATAAGATTGAAAACCATATAAAGCTGATTTGCTGTATTGCTGACGATGACAAACATGAAATCTATGTTTCTTCATGTGTAGTAGAAGCTAATGCTTCTCTCCGTTCTTTTTCATCCATTCATTTGTGTTTCGAAAAATTTGAAAGAGAAATTCATGAGAATTTCGGCATCAATTATACCGGACATCCATGGTTAAAACCAGTAAGATATGCATTTAACCGCTTCGATTTGTCGAAAACAATCGCAAATTACCCTTTTTATTCCATCGATAGCGAAGAATTACATGAAGTTGGTGTTGGGCCTATACATGCAGGTGTAATTGAACCGGGACATTTCAGGTTCATTTGCAATGGTGAACAGATATTACATCTCGAAATTCAACTGGGCTACCAGCACAGAGGCATCGAACAGCTTTTTCTGGAAAAAAAGAATTTATTACAAAGAACTGCATTGGCTGAGAGTATTGCAGGTGATACTGTCGTAGGTCATACCACTGCCTTTTCTCATGTTTGGGAAAGTTTATGCGATTTTAAAACTACAAAAGATATAGAATTTGCCCGTACCATTGCATTGGAATTAGAAAGAATCGCCATACATACCGGAGATCTTAGTGCAGTTTGTGCTGATGTGGCTTATCAATTAGGCAGTTCGGTTTTTGGAAGGCTACGAACACCCATTATTAATTTTATGCAGGAATGGGGTGGCAATCGTTTATCCAAAGGATTGATAAGACCAGGTCGCAATCAGTTTCCTTTCAATCAGACACTTGCTGACCGGCTAAAAGTAGTTTTAGATACCTTTGAACCGGATTTTAATGAAATGTGTACACAATTATTCAAGTTACCCAGTGCTTCTTCGCGTTTTGAAAGAACAGGTGTGGTTTCATATGAAGATGTATTGTCTATTGGCACAGTTGGTCTGTCGGCCCGTATGAGCGGACTGAGCAGGGATATCCGTATTTCGCATCCTTATAGCCTTTATCCTGAAATAAAACATGAACCGATTATCAAACATCATGGCGATGTGTATTCCAGGGTTCAAATCCGCAAATCAGAAGTTCAGCAATCCATTCAATATCTTCGTCAATTAATTGAGAATATTCCTGAATACAATCAATCTGAACAACTCTTAAAGACACCGCAACCTGATTCCTTTGCCATTTCACTGGTGGAAGGCTGGAGAGGCGAAATTTGTCATTGTGCAATAACCGATGCAAAAGGTGATTTGATTATTTATAAAATTAAAGACCCATCCTTTCACAATTGGTTGGCATTGGCAATGGCAGTAAGGAACAACGAAATATCCGACTTTCCTATTTGCAACAAAAGTTTTAACTTGTCTTATTGCGGACATGATTTATAATATCTAGAAAAATTAATATGCTTGATAATCTGAAAATAATATACCATCAGGGTAAACAATTTATTCCGGATGTAACTACGGCAAAAGTGCCCGGTATCTTCAGGGGACGTCCTGTAATCAGTCCTGAAAAAGTAGATGAAGAAAAATTAATTGAAGTTTGTCCAATGAAGGCAATTTTAAAAAATCCGATTGCAATTGATTTAGGAAAATGTAGTTTTTGCGGAGAATGTGCCCAACAATTCCCGGAAAAAATCAGGTTTACTACTGATTATAAAATCACTGCTAACGAACGTGAACGATTGATAGTAAAGGAAGGTGATGACATTCCCATAGAAGTAAATCCCGATACGGTTCGCAAAGAAATTCGCAGTGTTTTCGGAGGTTCATTAAAACTCAGACAAGTCAGTGCGGGTGGAGATAATAGTTGCGAATGGGAACTCAATGCAGCCAATAATGTGCAATTTGATATGAGCCGCTTCGGGATAGAGTTTGTTGCTTCACCCCGTCATGCCGATGGAATTGTAATTACAGGTCCTATCACTAAAAACATGGCTGAAGCAGTGCAGATATGTTACGATGCAGTACCTGAACCCAAAATTATTGTTCTTGTAGGAACAGATGCCATCAGTGGAGGTATTTTTGCAGATAGTAAAGCAATTGACCGTAGTTTTTTGGATAAATATCACATTGATCTTTATATTCCGGGAAATCCGGCACATCCTTTGACGATTGTTAATGGTTTGTTGGATTTAATCAGAAAAAAGAAATAAAAGACTTAAACGATTAAAAATGAAATTAAAAACAATAGCTTTTTTGTTTGTATTTATAATAATTCTTTTTAGCAATCCTGTTAAAGGACAACACACTAAATTTTCAAAAACAAAAAATGGATTGTATTACAAATTTCATATTAGAAATAAGATGGCTATAAAAGCCCAACTCGGTGATATTCTAATTGCAGAATTAACGATCAGGACAACAGATTCAATTATATTTACAAACAAAGGTAAACCACAAAAAATATTTCGGGTGGATACATCGAATTATAAAGGAGATCTGAATGAAGGTTTAAGACTAATGGGCAAAGGTGAAAAAGCTACATTTATTATACTAACAGATTCTTTGAAAAAAATTATGCATTTGCCTTTTAATCAGAAAAACAAAATTTTATACTATGATATAAAAATTAAAGACATAATTACGAAAGCTGAAATTGAAAAAGAAAAAAAAGCAAAAGAAGCAAAACAACAAATATTGAGAGACTCAGCCATACTAAAAGAAAGCAAAGATTTAATAAAGTATTTGGAAATAAATGATATAAAATCAAATCCTAGTGCAACTGGATTGTATTATATAGAGATAATTGAAGGAAATGGTGCAAAAGCAGAAATGGCTAAAAGAGTCAGTGTTAATTATATTGGGAAGTTAATAAATGGAAAAATCTTTGACACTAATATTGAAAAGATAGCAAAAGAAGCAGGAATATTTAAAAAAGATTATCAATATTTGCCTTTAATTTTTTCATTGGGCTCTGGCGAAGTAATTCCTGGTTGGGATGAAGGAATCTGTAGGATGAAAGTCGGAGGTAAGTCAAAGCTTATTATTCCATCAAAATTGGGTTATGGAGAAAGAGGATCAGATAGTGAAACAATTCCTCCATTTTCAATTTTAATATATGATATTGAATTAAATAATATTGAAAATTAACTAACAATCAAAAGTTTTTAAAAAGTTTGGAAATCATTAATATCCATTAACTATTATTAATGGTTAACTTGATTTGGCAAGAAAAACAAAATCGGTTAAAATAAATTTAGATCTTCAATATATGGTTCTTTTCATATAATTTTAAAATTATCAACAAATTTGTGTTGGTAAATTTTGTTATATAAAAAATAAATACTAATTTTGCACTCCCTTTTTAAAAAAAGGTATAGTAGCGAAATAGAAATATTTAAACAAACAAATGGATACATTAAGTTATAAAACAGTATCAGCAAACAAGGAAACCGTAATAAAAGAGTGGATTCTGATAGATGCTGAAAATGAAGTTTTGGGACGCCTGGCATCAAAAGTTGCCAATGTTTTAAGAGGCAAAAACAAACCCAGCTTTACACCTCATGTTGACTGTGGTGATAATGTAGTAATCGTGAATGCAGAAAAAATCAAACTGACCGGCAACAAAATGAACGATAAAGTTTATGTTCGCCACACTGGTTACCCCGGAGGTCAGCGCTTTGCAACACCTAAAGAATTACTTGCACGTAAACCAATTTCGGTGATTGAAAAAGCAGTAAAAGGCATGTTACCTAAAAACACTTTGGGCAGCACACTTTTCAGAAATTTACACGTTTATGCAGGAGCAGAACATCCTCATCAAGCTCAAAATCCAACAGTAACCAAATTAAATACATTAAAGTAAATGGAAATTATCAATACAATCGGAAGAAGGAAGACTGCTGTTGCACGTATTTATATGAAACCGGGAAGTGGTATCATTACTATCAACGATAGAGATTACAAAGAATATTTCAATACAGGTACCTTACAATATATCGTTACTCAACCATTTGAAGTACTTGGAAATCAGGGAAGTTTTGATATTAAAGCAAACCTCGACGGTGGTGGTATCACCGGTCAGGCAGAAGCGATCCGTTTAGCTATTTCCCGCGCTTTGTGCGTTGTTGATGCTGAAAACCGCTCACCGCTAAAATCAAAAGGATTGCTTAAAAGAGATCCAAGAATGGTTGAACGTAAAAAACCAGGACAGAAAAAAGCCCGTAAAAAATTCCAATTCAGTAAACGTTAAGACTTGTATAGAACAGTTTAGTATCTAAATTATCAAGACTCCTCGCAACAGGACTACTTGATAATTGTCTTTAGTGAATGTAAACAATTAAAAAAAAATTAAATGTCAAGAACAAATTTCGACCAGTTATTAGATGCAGGTGTACATTTTGGTCACCTCAAAAGAAAATGGAATCCTAAAATGGCTCCTTATATTTTTATGGAACGCAACGGAATCCACATCATCGATTTACATAAAACCGTAGCAAAAGTTGACGAAGCTGCCTCAGCGCTGAAACAAATTGCTAAATCAGGTAAAAAAATACTTTTTGTTGCTACTAAAAAACAAGCAAAAGAAATTGTTGCCGAACAGGTAAAAAGAGTAAATATGCCTTACGTAACTGAACGTTGGCCGGGAGGTATGTTAACCAATTTTGCTACTATCCGCAAAGCAGTTAAAAAAATGTCGTCTATTGACCGTTTAATGACCGATAAATCATTTACAGATATTTCAAAAAGAGAAAGATTACAGATCAGCCGCGAAAGAGCTAAATTAGAAAAAAACTTAGGAAGTATTTCTGATTTGAACCGTTTGCCATCTGCAATTTTTATCATAGATATCAACAAAGAACACATCGCTGTTTCAGAAGCCAAAAGATTAAACATTCCTACATTTGCAATGGTTGACACCAATACAAATCCTGATTTAATCGATTTCCCGATTCCTGCCAATGATGATGCTTCAAAATCAATCAATGTTATTCTGGAAGCTATTGTAAATGCAATTGAAGAAGGTTTAAATGAAAGAAAATTCGACAAAGATAAAAAAGCAACCGACGATGCTGACGATGCAGCAACTGAAGATTCTTTTGATGTTACCACGATTCGTTCGTTAGCTGATATCGATGAAGACGAAAGTGCTGCTGAAGCAAAAAGAAACCTTGCTAAAAAAATGAAAGAAGAAGAAGGTGCAACCATGGGAAGTGATCCAACCAAAAGACCACGCAAACCCATTGCTAAACCTACTACTTTAAAGAAAAAACCTACAACTAAATAAATTTTAAAACTTTATAACTCAATATAAAATGGCTATTACTGCAGCAGAAGTAAACAAACTAAGACAAATGACAGGTGCCGGCATGATGGATTGCAAAAATGCACTTGTTGAAAATGATGGTGATTTTGATAAAGCTATTGATTTCCTAAGAAAAAAAGGACAGAAATTAGCAAGCAAAAGAGCAGACAGAGATGCAAATGAAGGCGTAGTTATTGCTAAAACAAATGAAAACAAAAGCTTTGCAGCTTGTATCATGATTAATTGTGAAACTGATTTTGTAGCAAAAACTGATTTATTCGTAAATTTCTGCAAATCTGTATTGGATTTGGCAATTGAAAAAATGCCAAAATCTGAAGAAGAATTAAAAGGCTTACAAATTAACGGAACCAGCATTGCTGATTTGTTGATAGAACAAACAGGAAAAACCGGTGAAAAAGTTGAATTGGCTCATTATAATTTTATAGAAGGACCTATGAACTTTGCATACAATCACCAGGGTTCACGTTTGGCAACCATTGTTGGTTTCAACAAAGCTTGTGATGAAATATTGGGAAAAGATATCGCTATGCAGATTGCTTCTATGGCTCCTGTAGCGATTGATAAAGATTTAGTTTCTCCTGAAACCATTGAAAAAGAACTTGAAATCTACAGAGATTTAATCCGTCAGGAAGGTAAACCTGAAAATATGGTTGAACAAATTGCCCAGGGAAAATTAAATAAATTTTTCAAAGACAGCACCTTGTTAAACCAGGATTTTATCAAAGAAGGTAAAAAAAGCGTGGAACAACATATCAAAGAAATTGATAAAGACTTAAAAGTAACTGCTTTCACAAGATTAATGTTAGGCGCATAATACTAAATAAAATGACAAAAAATACAGGAATTACAACATTCATGGGCAATCCTTTGACATTGCTCGGAAACATGGTAAAAGCCGGCGATACTGCTTATGATTTTACCGTAATCGGCGAAGGTCTGAAACCAGTCAAATTAAGTGACTATGATGGTAAAGTAAGAATCATATCTTTGGTGCCATCTGTTGACACTGGTGTGTGTGCTGCACAAACCCGCAAATTCAATGTAGAAGCTGCCAATCTGGGTGACATTGTTATTTTGACTATATCATGCGACTTACCTTTTGCTTTGGGCCGCTTTTGTGCTGCCGAAGGTATTGACAAAGTAATTACATTGTCTGACCATAAAGATACTGATTTTGGTTTGAACTATGGCTTTCTGATTGAAGAACTCCGTTTATTAAACCGCGGTATTGTTATCGTTGATAAAAAAGGAATGGTAGCTTACGTTGAATACGTAAAAGAAAATACTGAACATCCAGATTACGATAAAGCAATAGCTGATGCTAAAAAATTGGTATAACACTAATTTCAAAATATAAAAAAGCTGTCTGATTTTCAGTCAGCTTTTTTTTTTATTTCAATTTCACATTCATCAATACAGGATTGTGATCCGAAAATTCAAAATGGAGGTCTATGTTCCGGATGCTGAGTGAAGCAATATTGGGAGAAATCAGAAAAAAATCACTTACAGTACATGGCGTTGAAACCGGATTATAGAATTTGTTTGATTTTCTAAGGGTAGGGACTTCAGCATCATATACCCATTTCCAGTCAGAGGGCATAACAAAAGAAGGTATTTCATGCTCAGTATAAAATAAGTTGTCATTTTTAAACGAATTTATCTTTTTAAATCCGGGTGGATTTATGTTCCAATCTCCGCCTGCAATTACATAATTCCCTTTTTTATATTCACTTATAACATAAACTTTTAATTCTTCGATTTCTTTTCTGTATTGTACACCTAATTCTCCGGCTGAAATTTGAGTATTGATAACCACCAATTGTTTGCCATTTTCTAACAAATACCTGGTTGCAAGAAAGCAGGAATGAGGCCTGAAAAGCTTTTCAGGCCAGTTCAGCATTGATGAATATGTTTGTTTTTCAACATCTGATGCATTGAATTTTGTAAGGGTTTGTAAGCCTGATTTTAACCTTCCGGGAGATGAGATAAAAGGACACAATGAAAATTTCACATCCTGATTTACAGCATAAGCATATCCATAATCCGGCAAAAAATCTGAAATAAATACTTTTTGATTTGAAAAATAACTTCGGTTAGAAAATACATCCACTTCCTGCAACAACATAAAATCGACATAAGCATAAGTAACCAAGGTATTTAAAATACCATTCAGCGTTTTTTGATAGATTGCTAAGGTTGGTTTAAGCTTTTTACCTCCTTTATAAAATACATCCATTTCTTTGCTTATACCGGCATAGCTATTATTCCAAGATAAAAGTGACAACTCATCGCTATCAATCTGATCATTCCCGTGATTTGCTTTGAATGCAATGTTTTCAATCTTCTGAGGCTTATAATCGGTAATTGTTGAAAAAAACAAATAAATACAAAATAAATAGAGAATTGATATCAATCCGATAAAAAATACCCTAAAAATATTTTTTGCTGACAGCTTCATTTTAAGCATATTTGGATATATTAGCATACAAAAATAACAAATACTTTGACTAAAGAATCGAATCTGAAAAAAAATTCTTACTTTTACGCATTAAAAATACAGTTTATGCCAATTTTAGGTTCGATTATTAAAAGAGCAATTGAATTAAGAAGTAAAATTCCTATTGAAAACAAACAAGGAATCAATGCTGAAAAGGCTCAACGGAAAGAATTAAAAAAATTAATAAAAAAAGCCTATTATACCACCTTTGGTGAACATTATCAATTCATTGATATTCTAAAAGAAAAAGACATCGTAAGTGCCTTTAAAGCAAAGGTCCCTGTTCATAATTACAATTCAATTTTCAGCAAATGGTGGTATCGTACCTTAAACGGAGAAGCTTATGTATGCTGGCCAGGTAAAGTTAAATATTTCGCCCTTAGTTCCGGAACCTCTGAATCTTCAAGTAAGTATATTCCTGTAACCAATGATATGCTCAGGGCCATAAAGAAAACGAGTATCCGTCAGATTATTTCTTTAGCCAAATACGATTTTCACAACGAATTTTATGAAAAAGGTATTTTAATGTTGGGTGGAAGTACTCATTTACAATACAATGGCACTTATTATGAAGGTGATTTATCCGGCATTACTGCCGGCAATATTCCTTTCTGGTTTGAGCATTTCTATAAACCCGGCAAAAGAATTTCAAAAGAACGCGATTGGTCCACTAAACTCGAAGAAATTGTAAAGAATGCAAAAAACTGGGATATTGGTGTAATTGTGGGCGTTCCGGCATGGTTACAGATATTGATGGAAAAAATCACAGCTTATTATCAGGTTGATACCATTCATGATATCTGGCCTAATTTATCTATTTATGTGCATGGAGGTGTATCTTTTGAACCTTATAAAAAAGGATTTGAGAAATTACTGGCACATCCGATCACCTATATGGAAACCTATCTGGCATCAGAAGGCTTTTTGGCTTACCAAAGCAGGCCTAATACCAACTCTATGCAATTGGTACTCGACAATGGCTTGTTTTTTGAATTTATTCCGTTTAATGGAGTAAACTTCGATGATGAAGGCAACCTTTCATGTAATCCGATTACATTAACGATTGGAGACATAGAAGAGAACAAGGAATATGCTTTATTAATATCTTCTTCAGCCGGTGCTTGGAGGTATTTAATTGGTGATACCATTAAATTTACCAATAAAAAATTAAGTGAAATTGTAATCACCGGAAGAACCAAGCATTTCTTAAATATCTGTGGAGAACACCTCTCACAGGAAAACATGAACATGGCTGTTAAAATGCTGGGAGATGAATTAAATGTTGAAATCAAAGAATTTACAGTTGCCGGTATAAAATACGAAACCATGTTTGCCCATAAATGGTATATTGGAAGCGATGATTATATTGATGCAGCATATGCTAAAATAAAAATAGATCAATACCTTAAGAAATTAAATGATGACTATCGCGTTGAACGTATTGCTGCAATAAAAGAAATATTTGTTGAAATTTTGCCTTCACATACTTTCTACGATTGGATGAAAGTTCAGGGTAAAGAAGGTGGGCAGAATAAATTTCCAAGGGTATTGAAAAATGAAAAACTGACAAGTTGGTCAGAATATTTAAAAAATCTCAAATAAGAAAAATTAAATTAAGAAATTAAATATCTTTAAATGCTTCATACGATATTAAAAGGAACATTACTTGGATTAACTTTGGCAGGTTTATTAGGACCTGCATTTTTCTCTTTGGTTCAAACCAGTATCCATAGAGGTTTTAAATCAGGTTTCTTTCTTGCAATTGGAATATTTTTAAGCGATTTCTCTTTAATATTTCTTTCATATATCGGTGTTTCTCAAATATTCAGTGCTCCTAAAAATCAATTTTGGGTTGGAATAATAGGAGGCATTATGTTAATCGCATTTGGCATTTATACTTTCCGGCACAGAATGAAGTTAACAGTTGATGGTGAACTCGTTGTAAAAAAGACCGGAGCTTTAACCTATATTTTAAAAGGATATTTTTTAAATATTGCAAATCCGTCTGTATGGTTGTTTTGGGTGAGTGTTGTTACACTAAATATAGGAACTGCCGAAAGCGAAGACGTTCATTCCTTTTTTGCATTTTTTGCAGCCGCTTTACTAACCGTCTTTTTAACTGATCTGCTTAAATGTTTTATTGCATTCAGAATTAAAATCTATTTGAATGATAAAGTAATGAAACTAATAAATCATATAGTGGGAATACTCCTCTTCATTTTTGGCATGTATTTAATTTACAATGCGATTCTCCTTAAATAATTTTTAAAGCATAATAAATCTTTAGTCTGATTTCAGAAAAAAAAGCCCCATTTTGAGGCTTCATTTATGAAAGGTCTTTTATTTCAACTCAAACTGCGATTGCCCGATCTCGTAACCATCTACAAACAGTGTAACATTGTATTTACCAACCATAGCAGGGGTTTTATCGTCTTTTTTGTTCCATGATAAGCAAATTTCCTGTGCTTTGTTGTCGTAATTAATTTCCTTTTTCATTGAATACTGTAGTTTTTGACCCTGAAATTCGAAAGTATACATATCATCTTTGCCTTCACAGACAATCACATTATCTGGTCGTGCAATTCGAACATAGATTGTTTTCATGCCTGAAGTTGCTATTTTATTTTCACTGATGGTAAAACAAATATTTACACGCCCGATTCTTTTTGCTTTATCTGTTTCAACTTCCTTGGTACCACTTGAACGTAATTTTACGGTGGAAGATTTGATATTGTATGCTTTTAGCATAGAAGCCAAACTCACTTTTTCATTCAATGCAATTTTATCCTTTGATAATTCTGTATTTAATTGACGCTCTTTGCTAAAATCCTTTTTAATTTTCAGATTTTCATCCGTCAACGCCTGGTTTACTTTGTAGAGTGAATCTAATTGGGAAATATAACCCTGGGCAATATTTCTTAATAATTCCAGTTTCTTTTTGGTTCGTCTGTAATCGCCCTGAACTGCAATTAATTGCTGGATTTCTCCGGCATTTGCAAGAATAATACTGTCCTTCTCAGCTAACTGACCCGAAAGTTCGCCATATTCTGCTTTTATTTTGGTATGCTCATTCAACAATGAATCCAATTCAGACTGTAATTCGGTATTGTGAGCTATGGTAGCATTTTTTTCAAGAAAAATGGTATGGATTTTGCTCTTTTCTACAATAAGCCATACTATTAATAAAGCAATAACAAATAATAAAACAGCTATTATTCTTTTATATTTCTTTTCCTGATTGTTGTTTTCTGACATTTCTTTTATTTTAAATATTAACAGTAAATATTATGATTTATTATGTTTTATGATTAAATTTACTGCAAAATTAATTCTTAAAACTGGTTTTAAAAAATAAAACTTAGATTTATTAAAAATGACGTTATTTAGGGATTTTTTTTCTTTAATCTATCCAGACAATTGTATGGCCTGTGGCAATAATTTGTTCAGGAATGAACGTCTTATCTGCACATCCTGTCTGTTTCGTCTTCCAAAAACAAATTATCATCTTGAAAAGGACAACCCAATCAGTCAGATCTTCTGGGGCAGGTGCAATGTTAATACTGCTGCGTCATTTTACTTTTTTTCAAAAGCAGGGAAAGTACAGCATCTGGTACATCAGTTAAAATACAAGGGGAAAAAAGAAATTGGAGTCTTTATGGGTGAGATCTATGGAAAAGAATTGATGCTATCGACTGATTTTGCTAAAACAGAAATCATACTTCCGGTGCCCCTGCATCCTAAAAAAGAGAAAAAACGTGGATTTAACCAGAGTGAAGTTTTT
Source organism: uncultured Bacteroidales bacterium (assembly GCA_903899825.1). GTDB lineage: Bacteria > Bacteroidota > Bacteroidia > Bacteroidales > JACABE01 > JACABE01. The sequence goes on from CAIUKU010000311.1 coordinate 22,233, forward strand.
GCCATGGGATTATCTTCGAGTATGCATGTCCCGTATGATACCCATACATTGATCCGGACGTTTGCTTCTGAGACGCAAACCCGCAAAACCCGATTTAAAAGATGGGAAAATGTAAAAGAAATCTTTAGTTTGCAGGATAAAGAAAAACTCAGCCACAAACACCTCTTATTGGTTGACGATGTTATTACCACGGGAGCCACCATTGAAGCCTGTGTGAATCTGTTAAATACAATAGAAGGTGTAACTATAAATATTGCAAGTATTGCTGTTGCATCGCATTAGAAAAATAAGCCCCTCCAAACCTCCCCGAAGGGGAAGCTTTTGATACAGTGTGAATTGCATGTATATTGTTATCTATTTAAAATTGAAAAAAAACAAAAGTTGCAAAGTCCTTCCCTTTGGGAAGAGTTTTGGATGGGCTGATTATTATTATTCTTAAAACAATAATAAATAAAATAAAAATGTAATAGCTGCCAATTAATGTATTACCTTTGCATCAGTTTTAAAACAGGTTTTAGTTTAGCAGAGAAAATGCTTATTTATTTTACGATTTATTCAATCCTTTAATTCGCTACACTATTCCCCCATCATTTATTTTTAATTTAATTCATTTTATGAACATTTATGTAGCGAATCTTAGCTATAAGATTCAAGACGAAGATTTAAAAGAAATCTTCGAAGAGTACGGAGCAGTTAATTCAGCCAAAGTTATTATTGACCATACAACCGGTAAATCAAGAGGATTTGCATTTGTTGAAATGGCAAACGACGCTGAAGGTCAGGAAGCAATTGATCAATTGAACAATGCTGAACTTGATGGTAAAAACTTAACCGTAAACAAAGCTAAACCTAAAGAAGCTAACGGCAACCGCGGTGGCGGTGGCGGTGGATTCAACCGTGGCGGCGGCGGCGGTGGTTACAACCGTGGTGGTGGTAACGACAGAGGCGGAGATCGTGGCGGAGATCGCTCAAGATCTAACAGCAGATACTAAAAGAAATGCAGGATTTATTCCTGCTTTTTTTTTTGCCTTTTATTCTTTAATCCTTTCTATAAAGCTTTTTGTAAATACAGCCTATTCGCCACAGCATTTGCATAATAATTGTTAATTTAGCCAAAAAGATTTTATATTCTTGAATTACATAAGGGGATAGAAATGCAAAATATTTAAATGGCTTAGCTAAGCTATTTTTAAAACATATATACAATGAAAAAGATCATTTTATTTTTAATTTTTGCAAGTATTTTTGTTAGCTGTAAAAATACAGTAAAAAAATATTATGATACAGGTGAATTAAATTATATATACCAGACAAAAAACGATGTTGCTGATGGATATTATAAAGAATATTATAAAAGTGGAAAGCTAAAAGTGGAAGAAAGTTTTATTGAAGGCAAAGCAACAGGTACTAAAAAAGTTTATTTTGAAAATGGAAATATAGCTGAAGAAGCACTTTTTGTAAATGGAAACTTATGTGGTTTTCGTAAAGGCTATTTTGAAAATGGAGTATTAAAATATAAAAGTTATTATAAAGATAATAAGCAAGATGGTTCAGATACCAATTATTATTATAATGGCAGAATTAAATCAACCTGTGAGTTTAAAATTGACAAAGAAACTGGTGAAACTGGTGAACTTAGAGCCTATTATATTGATGGAAAACTCAAAAATTACTCTGTAAAAAAAAACAATAAAGTTATTTTCCAAGAAAAATACAATGAAGAAGGCAAAATGTCAGATTATTTTAGAAATATAATTTTTACGCCATTAAAAGACACTACCATTTATTTAGGAGATAAATTTTTGAGTAAT
>CAIUKU010000312.1 GCA_903899825.1 uncultured Bacteroidales bacterium
CGTTACCGTTCATTGTAAGTGACAAAACAGACGACAGAATGATAAAGGAATTTTTGCTCCATAAAGACAAGGAGAAAGGAAACCCACCGCACATTCAGGCACATTTGGTTTTTGCCGACACACAATCCTACTCTGAAAAACCAAAAGAGCCTTCATTTTGCCGACTCACAGACAGACCGTTGATTATTCAAGCACTTTTTATATTGAAAAACGCTATATTAAAATTTTTTGATTATTTTAGCGGTTTAATTATTCTGACAAAATGAACAGAATTAAAGAAGTACTTGAAGAAAAGGGGATAAAGCAGACTTGGTTGGCAGAACAACTCGGAAAGAGTTACAGTATTGTGAATGGATATGTACAAAACCGACAACAACCAAGACTTGAAGTGCTTTATGAAATTGCTAAAATATTAGATGTAGAAGTAGCAGAATTGCTCGAAAAACGAAATAAGGACTATGAGTAAAATAACAAAAGAGCAAGAACTGCTCAACGAAATTGAGAAACTGCAAAAGCAGTTAGAAATTGCCAATAACAGAGTAAAGACTGCTAAATATGGATTGGTTTGGATGGAAGTACCCGAAGCATTTGAGCAAGAAACTGAAAACCAAATGCCTGTTTTAGAAGAAGTAAAAGAAAAAGCAATAAAAAATGATGATGGCAAACCAACTCACATTTTAATAGAAGGCGACAATTACCATGCTTTAACTTGCTTAAATTATACACACAAGGAAAAAATTGACCTTATCTATATTGACCCACCATACAACACTGGGAAAGACGGTTTTACATATAAAGACAAGAGAATAATTGACAAATTTCCAGACGGAACAATTGTACCAAAAGACCACCCATTAAGACATAGTTATTGGCTTTCATTCATGTTTAAAAGACTTGAACTTGCAAAGGGATTATTAAGAGACACTGGGAAAATTGTTGTAAGCATTGATGATAACGAATTAGCAAATTTAGTATTAATTTGTTCCGAAGTTTTTGGAAGTTTAAACCAAGTAGCAATTCTTCCAACAATTATGAACTTAAAAGGAAACCAAGACCAATTTGGCTTTGCTGGGACACATGAATATACTGTTGTGTTTGCCAAAGAGATTTCAAAATGTAAATTTAACGAGTTTGAGTTAGATGATGCTGAAATGGAAAAATGGCAAGAAGATGAAATTGGATATTTCAAAAAAGGAGCACCAATGAGAGCTACTGGCGAAGAAGATAAAAGGGAAGATAGAGCCGAAATGTTTTATCCAATTCTAATTAAAGAAGATGAAGCTTCAACTATTACAAAAGAAGAACATTCCAAAATTTACAATAAAGAGAATAAAACATTTGATGATGATTATTTAAAAACGTTAATTCAAAAATATGAAAATGATGATTTTGAAATTGTGCTTCCATTATCAGGTGACGATTACGGAAGATGGCGTTGGGGGTTTTCAGAGAATAATAAAAAAAGACTAAAAACAGATGTAATTATTAGTAGGACAAAAAATGGCATTTCACTTTATAAGAAGCAAAGACCAGAATTAAATGAGTTACCTTCGAGAAAGCCCAAATCATTATTTTATAAACCAGAGTATTCAAGCGGTAATGGAACGGCTCAAATCAAAGATATTTTAGGTTCAAGAGCATTCAAAAATCCTAAGCCAGTTGATTTAATAAAAGATTTAATTTCTGTTACAACAAGTAAAACAGCAACTATTTTAGACTTTTTTGCAGGTTCTGGAACAACTCTTCAAGCATGTTTAGAACTTAACAATAACGACTTTAATTTGCAGAATATCATTTGTACAAATGATGAAGGAAATATTTGTAAGGAAGTTACTTATCCTAGGTGTGAAAGCGTTATTAAAGGATATAAAAATCAAAAAAATCAAAAGATTAAACCTTTAGGCAATTCTTTAAAATATTACAAAACCTCTTTTGTAGGAAAAAACAATATTCTTTCCGCTTCCGATGAAGATAAATCTTCATTGGCACATAAAGCAGGATATTTACTTGCTATTGCTGAAAACACAATGGACGAGATAGAAGCAACCCCGTTTTATCAATTCTTTGAAACTGCTGAAAGAGTTACAGCAGTTTATTTTAAAGAAGAAATGGATGAAATGAATATCTTTTTACAAAAAGTGGAAGCATTACAAAAACCAGTTTCGCTTTATTTATTCAGTTGGGGTAATTCAAGTGATTTTGAAGGTTTGTTCGACCATATTCCAAACTTAACTATCAAAACCATTCCTCAACCAATTCTCGAAATTTATAAAAACATTTACAATATTATATCGGCATGAGTAGATTTAGTCCGTTAGACTTCCAAAAGGAAGCAATCCAAAAACTAACCGATGCTTTTCAAAAATTGTGGCAAAGGACAGAACCACAAAGGCATTTGGTTTTTAAATCGCCTACTGGTAGCGGTAAAACATTTATGGTAACTAATTTTTTGCATAACTTAAACTCATTACCAAATTGGGATTACGACAAAGCAATAATTTGGATTACTTTCAGCGATAGTCTTGCCATGCAAAGCAAGGAAAAATTCAAAGAATATTTCAATACAAATCTTCAAAACAACCTTTTAACGATTGAAGATTTTAAACAAGGCAAATTATTTAGGAATGATATTCTTTTTGTCAATTGGCAAAAGCTTGTTTCTAAATCTGCTGATAGCAGAGTATTAAGAAGACCCGATGATGAAAATTTTCACAAAGAACAAGGTTTCTATTTTGAAGATGTAATTGAAAATACAAAAAAAGACGGGCGAGAAATTATAATGGTTATTGATGAAAGTCACACCTATTTATCGCCTCTTGCTCAAACCAGTGTAGTAGATATTGTAAGCCCGAAAGTAATTGTTAATGTTTCGGCTACGCCAAAATATATACCAAACCGAGACGAAGAAGATGAAGGACTCGCAGCGTATGTAAGTGTAAAAAGAGAAGATGTTGTAAATGAAGGATTAATCAAAGAAAAAATTGCAGTACAGACCGATGAAGATTTACATAAGTTTACTGGTCGTGATTTGGACGAACTTTTAATTGACCTAGCCATTAATAAAAAGAAAGAATTAGAAGCGGAATTTAAAAAGTTAGGTAAAAATATCAATCCACTAATTCTTATTCAATTACCGAATGACGATAGCAAACTGCATGATGCAGGACAGAAAACAAAAGAACAAACTGTAACAGATTATTTGATTAAAAAGAAAGTAAATGTTGATAATCGTGTTGCACTTTGGTTTGACGGGAAACAGAAAAATATGGAGTTTGTAACTCACAACGAAAGTGATGTTGACTTTATGCTTTTCAAACAAGCAGCTGGTACGGGTTGGGATTGTCCGAGAGCACATATTTTAATCATGTTCCGTGAAATAAGTTCAGCTACTTTTTATACTCAAACAATAGGTAGAATTTTAAGAACAGCCGAACCAAACAAAAAGGAAGATTATAAAAATAGTCCTGTGCTTCGCACAGGTTATTTATTTACCAATTACAAGCGTAATGAAATTGGCATTCCTGACCAATCGACTAAAAACAAACCATTTGTATATACTTCTAAAAGAAAAGAAGGAATTTCAAATATTGAAAATGTTTTTTCTGATTTTGTCGCAAGAGCAGATTATGGAGACTTAGGAAGTGCATTTGATTTTCAAATGAGTTTTCTAAAATCAATGGATATATTTTTCGGCATTGAAGAGAATGAACATTTGGCATTGACACGCCCAAAGATTGAAGCTAAAGGAGTTGATATTAACCCAAAATTGACAAATAAACTCGTTGTAGATGCTGAGTTTTCTGATTATGACAAAATAAACCTTGAGTTTGCTAAAAAAGGTCGTGATGAAGATTACGAAATGTCGAGAAATGACGTTGAAAAACTTTTTAATTTTTGGTGCTTTAAACTTTTATCTGAGCAAACAGAAGCAACAGCAAGAGTTTCAAACGTGGCTCGTTCATGGTCGCCTTTGAAATCTGCATTACGAGTTTGGTTTAAACGTTCATTAGATTTGGATAGCAATTATTATTATCGTGTTTTAATTGCCGATATAAACAAAGACCAAACAAGTGTTTTTCGCCCAGCATTAACGCAAGCGTTAAAAGACTATTTTCCAATTAAGAAAGCATATATTGAAAAACGTAAAAAAGAAATTGAAGAACGTGAAGCACCTATATTTGAAATCAAAGAAGAGTACAATTATACAGAAGATTTTGCAGAATTAACTGCCGAAGAAGGAACTTCAAAATTAAGCGTAATTCAACCATTCTATTTGCGAAAAGAATATAAAGGGCGAGAAAACGAATTAAAATTTATCAAGTATTTAGAGCAAAAAGAAAAATCGTTGGAATGGTGGTATAAAAACGGTGAAGCAAGTAAAGAATTTTATTGTTTGAAATACTTCAATACTTCAACAAAAGAAGATGCTTTGTTTTTCCCGGACTGGATTTTAAAATTCAGAGATGGTAGAATTGGAATTTTTGATACAAAAAGTGGCTTTACTGCTCAAAATCCAGAAGGTCGAGCAGAAGGTCTTGCTAACAAATTAATTGAATTAAACAAAAGTGATATAAAATTCATTGGTGGTTTAGTTGTCCTTGAAAACAATCAGTGGTATTATTTTGACAATGAAAAATACCTAATGGAAGAAACAATGAATACTGTTGAAGAACCACAAGCTGAATACAAAACGAAGTTCAATTATGAGTACACGACTGGAAAACTGAATGACAATTGGAAACCATTAGAAAAAGTGTTTGAATAATAAATTATCATGTCACGGAAAGCAAAATATCAGCATTTACTAGAAAAGTCTGTACAAGCCTCACTTTCTGCTATTGAGATTTACAATAAACCTGATTTCAAATACAGAGAAGAGAGTTTTTCTATTTTAATGGTTAACGCTTGGGAATTACTATTAAAAGCTAAAATTCTTCAAGATAATAACAATGATTTAAAATCGCTTTACATTATAGACAAAGAACAAAAAAGAAAAAACGGAGTAGCTTTTAAATCTCCTAAATTTAAAACAAATCGTGCAGATAATTTTTTGACAATTGAAATCACTAGAGCATTGAATTTGTTGAGTTTAGATGAACGGTTAAAAGAAAACATCCTATTGCTTGTAGAAATTCGTGACAATGCCATTCACTTTTATAACGACAGTAAGCTGTTTGAAAAAAAAGTACTTGAAATCGGCACAGCTTCTTTGAGAAGTTACGTTGAATCTGTTAAAGAATGGTTTGTTTACGATTTATCGCAGTATAACTTTTATTTGATGCCTCTTTCATTTTATCACCCTCACGAATGGGAAAGTTATTCAATAAACCAAGAAGACATACAATACCAAAATTTACTAAATTACATTTCAGAAGTTGAGAAGAGATTTCCTTCAGATGTACGTGCTAAGCACAATATCAGTTTGATTCTTGAAACTAAATTTGTAAAATCAAAATCAATAAATGCAATTCCTGTAAGATACACCAAAGACGATGGAACTATAACAATTTCAATTGACTCAGAAGAAAAATTCGCAGATAAGTATAAATGGACTTTTCGTGATGATTTAGTTCCCCAACTTAAAGAGAGATATTCAGATATTGCTTTTGACAGCAGATTCCGTAGCATAATTAACGAATTAGAAAAAAATCCGAATTATTGCGGAGAAAGATACTTGGACTTTAAAAGTAAAAAGGGCGGTAAGAAAAATTTTTATGACCCGAATATTGTTGTTGAATTTGATAAACATTATACAAAGAAATGTCAATAAATATTCAATAAATGCTCACGCTATTTGCAAGCACATTGCCAAAGCCCCACGTGCCGATACTTAAATCAAAGCTTTGTCAAAGAGCTTGCAAAGCCAACGCTCAGACTGAAAGACAATGCAGCAAAAATGAAAGATTATAAATGAGAAAAATAAACAACGAAACGGTAACAAAGGCTAAAATCAAGCGGGCGGTTAGTGGTTGTTTTAAGTGTGGTGCAACTAATAAAATTCATCGCAACTTGACACTTCCGCACTCCGAAACGCCCACCTGCTTCTAGCCTCAAACGTTACCAGCAACCCTAAAAGACGACAGTGCTAAACATGAACAGACAGAAAAACGACATAAAAGCCAACCGCACATTTAGCACATTTGGTTTTGCCCGACACACAAGCCAACGCTTCGCAAAACCAAAAGAGCTAAATTTTGCCAACGCACCGACAGACAATAAAAAGTAAAACATGAACAAAAAAGACTTATCAGAAGCCGACATAAAGGAGAAGTTTATCACTCCAGCCGTGACAAAGGCAGGTTGGGACGAACACACTCAACTTGGACGTGAAATATTTTTTACTGATGGACGCATTTATGTGAAAGGTAAAATTACAGCAAGAGGTAAACGTAAATTTGCCGACTACATTCTATTTTACAAACCAAACGTTCCTATTGCAATCATTGAGGCAAAAGACAACAATCATTCTGTAAAAGCTGGAATTCAACAAGCATTAGGTTACGCCAACACGTTGGACATTCCTTTTGTGTTTAGTAGCAACGGAGACGGCTTTTATTTTCACGACAAGACCGTTACAAGCGGGAACATAGAAACCGAGCTTTCAAATGACGAATTCCCAAGCCCTGAACAACTTTGGGAGAAATACAAAAAATACAAAGGCATAGAAGACAAAGAAGTTGAAAACGTAGTTTCAACCGACTATTTTTTAGATGGCTCTGGTCGTTCCCCAAGATATTACCAACAAATTGCCATTAACAGAACCATTGAAGCAGTTGCGAAAAAGCAAGACAGAATTCTTTTGGTAATGGCAACGGGAACTGGAAAAACTTACACGGCTTTTCAAATCATATACAGACTTTGGAAAAGCGGAGCAAAAAAACGAATTCTGTTTTTAGCAGACAGAACTTCACTTATTGACCAAACTGCAAGAGGAGATTTCAGGCATTTCAAAGATGCAATGACAATCATTAAACACAAACAAATTGA
>CAIUKU010000313.1 GCA_903899825.1 uncultured Bacteroidales bacterium
AAAATAAAGATTTTTTTATAGTATATTTGCAAAGAGTTTTTGTTAAAAATAAGTAAATTAAGGCAATTTATAATGTTTTTGACAAGGATTTTGCTATTTTATTAAAAGAATTATTATGCTTTGGCTTGAAATATAGCTAGTTGCAAATTTTTATGTATATATAGAATTATAAGTTATTTTGACAATATTAACCAACAAAAAAAACAATTTTAAAGCAATTTATTATGAAACTACACAACAAAGCCTCCCCTTTTTTTTAAAAAAATCAATTTTTTAATCAATCATATAAAATAAATACATTACAAATTAAAATAAATGTCGAATTATTAATTAATACTTACAAATTATGAAAAAGTTAAACATTAGCTTAAGTATGAAGAAAATGATTGCACCTTTGGTGCTCCTCTTTTTCTTTCTTGCATTGACTATCAATGTAAATGCTCAGGAGATTTCTAATAACGGAATTACTCCTCCCAGTGTAGTTACCAGTGTCGGTGCATTTAACCCTGGCACTCTGGTAGGTACTACTGTTACTGTAACGGATGCAGGTGGCAGCACTTGTCCCAATGTTGTTTACGAATGGCAATCCGCATCTGATCAAAGATTTTTAGAAAATCTGACAACCAATCTTGCTTCTACAAAGGATTATAATCCGGGTACAGTTACTGCGACTACTTATTTTCGCCGTGTTGTAACCATTGATTGTACAGATCCCGAACGTTCATTGATTAGCAATACTCCAGGAATTAAAATTACAATTAATTAATTAATAAAGAAAAGCTATGAAAAGTTTATTTACAAATTTTAACTTGAAGAATCTGTTAACCTCTTTGGTTTTCTTATTCTTCTTTTTTACATTTATTAATAATATAAATGCTCAGAGTTCACCTAAAGCGACCATTAACACCGTACAACAACCACAATACATAATTGGCTGCGGACCCTTGGCTCCTGGTACGCTAATCGGTACAACAGTTACCATTACTAATATTGGTAACTACGTTCTTTATCCCAACGATTCAGTTGGTAATTGTAGTCCTGTGACCTATCAATGGCAATCGTCTGCAACAGGTGGAACACCCTGGACTAATATTAGCGGAGCTATCTCTAAGGATTACAATCCCGGAACTGTTAACTCAACTATTTACTATCGTCGTCAAATCTATGATTCCTGTAGTTTTAATTTATGGGGCAGTGTAAAAACCTATAGTAATCCTATTAAAATTACTATTAATGCAGCCCCACCTTCTTTTGATGTAACTGTGACTTCAGGAAGCTCAACCGTTTGTCCTCGTTCAACCGTAACTATTGGCTTAAGTGGATCAGAAAATGGCTCCATATATCAATATACACTTTATGAAGATGGCATTGCAGTTTCAGGTTCTATGAAAACTGGAACTGGCTCTGCATTAAGCTGGAATGTAACTAAAAATGCGTGTAATACATCAAAAACTTATACCGTCTACGAATATAATACTACTCTTACTTGTCTAACTGCAATGTCCGGCTCTGCCACAGTCAACTGGACGGATAATACTTTACCAACCTGGGCAACCTCTGCAGGTTCACTCGACCGCACAGTTCAGTGTAATGATGGTGGGGCTTTATCAGCCGCTCAGGCTTTGGCTCCCACAGCTTCAGATAATTGTACTGTAACGCTAACTCCTGTTAAAACTTCAGGTTTATTTGTTGAAGGTTCTACTTGTACTCAAGCAGGTACCTATACCAATACCTGGTCAGTTACTGATTCATGTGGAAATACAGTTGCTGCACCTTTTACTCAAACTATAACTATTGTTGATACTCAAGCTCCAACCTGGTCAACAACTCCAGGAAATTTAGACCGTAGTGTACAATGCAGTGATGCATCCGGATTGGCAGCAGCCCAATTATTGGTTCCAGCAGTTTCTGATAACTGTTCAGGATCCTTGACTCCTGTTAAAACATCAGGTTTATTTGTAGAAGGAATTATATGTCCTCAGGCTGGTACTTATACCAACACCTGGACAGTTTCAGATGCTTGTGGAAATCCAGTAGCAGCTGTATATACCCAAACTATTACTATTTTGAATACTCAGGCTCCTACCTGGATTACAACAACTGGTGCATTGAATACATCCGTGCAATGTAATGATGCTGTTGCATTAGCAACTGCTCAGGCAATGGCACCTGTGGCTTCAGGTTCTTGTGGAAGCGGTGTTACTTATGCTAAAACATCCGGCTCATTTGTTGCTGATGTTTTATGTCCTCAGGCCGGCACCTTTACAAATACCTGGTTAGCTACTGACTCTTGTGGTAATATTAGTTCATCATTTACACAGGTAATCAGTATTGTTGATCAGACAGCACCTGTAGTTTCAACTCCAGCCGGATCATTGGATGTAACCTTAGAATGTGGTGATGCTGCAGGTTTAACAGCAGCTTTAGCATTAGCACCTGCTGCTACTGACAATTGTGCCACTTCTCCAACGATTCATTTAGTAAGCGATAATACTGCAACAGATCCTGATTGTGCAAATATATATGATCGTACGCGCGTATGGAACTTCTCCGATGGATGCGGAAATACCAGCGGTAATTTCACACAGGTAATTAAAGTATCTGATAATACTGCTCCAACATTTACTGTTCCTGGCTTTGTATCAGTTACTACTGCTGCAGATTGTTCATATAATGTTGCTGATTCTATTACCGGAGTACCA
>CAIUKU010000314.1 GCA_903899825.1 uncultured Bacteroidales bacterium
AATTCCTTATAATTAAGTAATTTCGTAAAGTTTTAACTATACTTATATATAGTTGTTTTTGAGCAAATTAAAGATATGGAAATACAAGAAGGTGAAAAAATTATTAAAGTAAACATTGAGAACCAAATGAAATCGTCCTACATTGATTATTCAATGTCGGTAATTGTTTCAAGGGCTTTACCCGATGTTAGAGATGGATTAAAACCCGTTCATAGAAGAATATTATTTGCAATGTACGATTTAGGAATCCTTTCAAATCGTGCATACAAGAAATCTGCAAGAATTGTCGGAGAAGTATTAGGTAAGTATCATCCTCACGGAGATACATCTGTTTATGATGCTATGGTGCGTATGGCTCAGGATTGGTCTTTACGATATCCTATGATTGACGGTCAGGGAAATTTCGGTTCTATTGACCAGGATCCACCTGCAGCAATGCGTTATACTGAAGCACGATTGCAAAAAATTGCTGAAGAAGCCTTAAGTGATATAGATAAAGATACCGTTGATTTTCAGTTTAATTTCGATGATTCATTAAAAGAACCTTGTGTTTTACCTTCCAGAATTCCTCAGTTATTAATAAACGGAACTTCTGGTATTGCAGTTGGTATGGCTACTAATATGCCTCCTCACAATTTAACTGAAGTTATTGAAGGAATTGTAGCTTTTATCGAAAATACTGAAATAACTATCCCTGAATTAATGAAGTATATTAAAGCTCCCGATTTTCCTACAGGAGGTATTATATATGGTTATGAAGGAGTCAGAGATGCTTTTGAAACAGGTAGAGGCAGAATTGTCATCAGAGGAGAAGCAAGCATTGAAAATGAAGAGCATGGCAAAGAAAAAATCATTGTAACTTCAATTCCTTATCAAGTTAATAAGGCTGAAATGATTAAAAAAACAGCTGATTTAGTGAATGAAAAGAAAATAGAAGGTATCAGTGATATTCGTGACGAATCGGACAGAACAGGTATGCGTATTGTATACGAAATTAAAAAAGAGGCTGTTACAAATGTTGTCCTAAATAAACTATACCAATTTACAGCATTACAATCTTCTTTTAGTGTAAATAACATCGCCCTGGTAAAAGGAAGACCCATGATGTTAAACCTAAAAGACATGATCAGACATTTTGTAGATCATCGTCATGAAGTTGTAATCAGAAGAACAAAATACGACCTAAATGAAGCACTGAAAAGAGCGCATATTTTAGAAGGATTACTTATTGCATTAGACCATATTGATGAGGTAATTGCTTTAATTCGTGCTTCAAAAACGGTAGATGATGCCCGAACAGGTTTAATGGAGAAATTTGGTTTATCCGATTTACAGGCAAGAGCAATTGTAGATATGCGTTTACGTAGTCTTGTTGGGCTTGAAAGAGATAAATTAAAAGAAGAATATGCTGAACTTCAAAAAATGATTGAGTATTATCAATTGGTTTTATCAGATGAAGGTTTAAGAATGGAAATCATTAAAAATGAACTGATTGAAATAAAAGATAAATATGGTGATAAAGCAAAAACAGAAATTGAATATGCTGCATCTGATTTTAAAATTGAAGATACTATTGCTGATGATGATGTTGTAATCACAATTTCTCATTTAGGTTATATCAAAAGAACACCACTTACTGAATATCGTCGCCAAAACAGAGGTGGACGAGGATCAAAAGGATCAGATTCAAGAGATGAAGACTTTTTAGAACATTTGTTTATTGCTTCCATGCATAATTATATGCTGTTCTTTACAGAAAAAGGTAAATGTTTCTGGATGCGAGTTTTTGAAATTCCTGAAGGATCTAAAACATCTAAAGGTCGCGCTATTCAAAACCTTATTAATATAGAAAGAGATGACAAGGTTCGTGCTTATATTAATATTAAAAACCTAAAAGACGAAGAATATATAAACAAT
>CAIUKU010000315.1 GCA_903899825.1 uncultured Bacteroidales bacterium
GCTGACAAATTTGTGTTTTAGGCGGTACAGTTTGCCGCGGAATAGGTGGACCAGTTTACTGCGGAATGTGAGGACCACTTTGCCGCGGAATTAGTGGTACACTTTGCGCGGATTCTCCATCCATATAAACAATACGTGGAAGATTATAGTCTAATTCAATAATAAATTGAAGATGCTTAGATTCAACTTTTTCTTTAAAAATCATCTTGATATCTTCGATAAAAGCGTGTAAATCAACATTGACAGGAGTTAGTATCACCCTTCCTGCTTCTACTTTTGATAATTCCAAAACATTATTTATCAATGTCAGAAGATGTTCACCGGCTCTGATAATAGAAGTAATGTATTCTTTCTGATTAGATGTAAGATCTGTATCCCTATCCAATAATTGTGAAAAACCTATGATCGCATTTAGCGGAGTTCTGATTTCATGTGACATATTAGCCAGAAACAGACTTTTAGACTTATTGGCCATTTCGGCTTCAAGCTTTGCGCTTAATAAAACAGCTTCTGTTTTTTTCTGATCAGTTATATCCCAGTTTGTACCTATCATTCGAACTGGGTTACCTAAATTATCACGCTGGATAGTTGCAATAGCTCTTACATTATGAACCGAATTATCTTTCCATATCACCCTGAACTCTGTATCATATTCTTTAACACCCTTGATTGCCATTTGCATTTCTAATTCTGTATCAGCCAAATCATCTTTATAAATACATGATAACCATGTTTTATAAGCATTATTAAAATTTGTTTTATTAATCCCATAGATTTCAAACATCTGGTCATCCCAGAGAAGAATGTTATTCTGAATATCAAAATCCCAAACACCAACTCTTCCGGCTCGTGTTGCCAATGCAAGACGGGTTGAAAGCTGTTTTAATTCATTTTCAGCTTTTTTACGTTCAGTAATATCCTGTATAATTGATGATAAATGAGCAATATTACCTTCAGGATTCCTGACTACAACAGTTGACACAGAAACATCAATCAAAGATTTATCTTTACAAATATATTTTTTTTCAATATTATACGGAACTCTACCTGAAAGAACTTCGTTAAATAGTAATAATTCTTTTTCGATATCTTCTTTAGGTGTAATATCTAACCATGTCATTTTTTCTAACTCTTCTTTTGAATAACCCAGCATATTGCTAAGTTTATTATTAAAGAAAAGCCAGTTTCCATCTTCAGATGTAATTGCAATGCCTACCAGTGAAGAATTAAAAATTCCACGAAACTTTTCTTCGCTATCACGAAGTTCTGACGTTCTTGAAGCTACTCTTAGCTCCAGATCGGCTCTTCGTTGGTTTAAAAAGACAGTAAATGCTGATAAGAGAGTTGTTAAAACAAATCCAACTGCAAAAGCAAAATAGCCTGTATATACTGAGGTTGCCGCAATTGAATCAGGGTAAGGATAAGTAACAATAGCATATGATTTACTAAATATAAAGACCGGTGAAATGGATAAATAGGTATTTTTTGATTTTAAAATCAAATTATTATCAGTCTGTTCATTTGTAAGCCCTTTAGTTTGTAATGTAGAAGCGATGTAAAAAGGAGGTTTGCTGGTGGATAATTCATAAAGATTAATGATAGTTTGCGGTGTCTCAGAAGGATCTGCAGAAACAGCTTTCTTTAAAAATAACTCAATCTTAATTATAGCAACTAAAAAGCCATGAAGTTTTTTGCATCCCTTTTCATTTTTATAAACCGGTTGAAAAATAATAATATCTTTATTATCATTATTTTTTGATAAAAAAGTCATAGGCTTTGTTGCAACTGATAATCCTGTTTTGCTTGCGATATTCATGGCTTGCATGGCATTGGAATCAGAAGCAAAATCATAACCCAACTGATTTTCATTTCCGTAATAAGGTTCTATAAACCAAAATGGATAATAAATTTCACGGTGCTTTGCAGCGATTTTTTTTCCAGAATGATCTTTTTGCCAGATAGAAAAATCAGATATCCCTTCATCCTGAGCCTTGTATGTTAAATTATTTTTGTCTTTTCTGGGGAGAGCGAGTACCCATCCGATAGTTGTTTGCCGACCACTCATCTGAAACATCGGAGCTAATAAAGTATGAAAATCATTTCTGCTAATGTCTAACGAATCACCAAAATAACGATTCAACCCTCCTAATTGATAATCCCTTAGATTTTTAAAAGATTTACATATACTTTTTGCTTCAGGTTCGGAAATCTGATTAAAAATCTCCTGTTGTTTACCTTTTTCGTTATGATGTAAAGTTAAAGCAATTATAAAACTTAATGACAATCCGAATACCAATATAATTATTGCCTCTGTATATTTCCACATTACTTTTTCCCGAATCAGTTGTTTTTTTCTTGCAGCAAGCACAAATGCACCACCGAGTAAAACCAGTACAAGTAATAATACACAAAGATACGTAATCAGACGTGGGGTAGCAATTTCTTGTTTAAATGCAGTATATTCAATATCCATGCCTATAACCAGTTGAATTTTACCATTTCCCTGGTTAATCAGAGGAGCATATGCTGAAATAAAAGTACTGTATTCATCAGTATATGGTCCTTCAACAAATGCCTTTCCATTAATAAAAATATTTTTTACAGCATAGGTAGGCAGTTTATAAATTGTACCCGGTGAAGAAGCATATTTATCTTCTGCTTTGTGGCTTTCTGGACCGAAAAAGATAGTATCATTCCGGGATAACATACTGTAAATACTCAGATTTGAAACCTGAAAATTTTCCTGGATAAGATTTTTATAAGAACGCATTTGCTCAGAAAGCTTCTGAAATTCAGGCTTATACTTATCAGCACTTGTAAATTGTAGTGCTTTTATATGTTGCTGATTTACTGTGCGAGCAATTGCTTCAACTTGTCTAAGTAATTTTTTTCGTAATTCCTTATCCGTAACACTTCCTTTCCATGATGCTACCCAAAAACCTGATACAAATATTAGCATTAAAATTAAAGCAAGAGAAAGGATAATTTTCTGATGATTTTTTTTCCACAGAATATATATACATATAAATGTAGCAATGAAAGTAATTATAAAAAGATAAAAAATGTAATCAAATTGTAGTATCATAGCTTTCCTCCGGTTGAGTTAATCAACGTATTATAATCTTACTCTTTTATTTTCAATAGTTGTTGAATATAATCATAATTATAATTGTTTGCAAGTACCTTCAAATATTCAGCCAATTCAGAATTTTCCGATTCAAAACTATTGATTATTTCAATTAAAAGATCAAGGTCAGCAACAGCAATAGCATCAAGCATTTTAATTAAATGTATGTCAGAAAGCTTCTTGATGTCTTTTAATATTGCTTCTTTGTTTTTCTGATATTTTTTCTTAATGAACGAAACTTCATCTTCATATATATATTTTATACCCAAAATTTTTCCAATGGTACTGAATAATTCATTTTCTCTAAATGGTTTACGAATATAACCTTGCATATCAAGCTTTTCGATTTCTTTTCTTTCATCTTCGAATGAGCTTGCAGTTAAAGCAATAATTGGTGTTGATTTTCCTTTTTCAGTTAATTTAATTAATCTTGTTGCCTCATAACCATCCATTACAGGCATTCGCATATCCATCAATATTAAATCAGGACTCCATTCCTCAAATTTTAAGATTGCATCTTCTCCATTTACCGCTTCTTTCGTTTGAAATCCAATTAATTCTAGAAGTTTAACAGCTACTCGCAAATTCTCATCTTTATCATCTACGATTAAAATACGGAAATCTTTTTGCCCTTTTTCAATACATTTAATTCGTTGTGAACTCACATCCTGAATGGCTTCAGGATCGCCTTCCTTTATTTTAACATGAAAAGTAAAGGTTGATCCTTTTCCCAGCTTACTGCTTACACTTATGTCGCCACCCATTAAAATTGCCAATTCACGGCTTAAAGCCAGACCTAAACCAGTACCACTGCTTTTCTGAATACCTGAAGTAGTCTGAACAAAGTGTCTGAAAAGTATGCTTAATTCATTTTCTGCAATTCCACAACCTGAATCCTGTATTTCAACTACCAGTCTACTAAATTCGTTATTTTCTTTATCAACCCTAACCCTGACTGCTATTCCTCCTTCGTCAGTGAATTTGATTGCGTTCCCAATTAAATTAATCATTATCTGACGTAATTTATGTTCATCAATTAAAACAATACGGGGTAAGTTTTCGTCAATCTCAAAAATAAACTGAAGATGCTTGGATTCCATTTTTTCTTTAAAAATCATCTGAATATCTTCTATAAAAGCTTGTAAATCAATATTATTTGGCATTAACACAACTTTGCCAGCTTCTACTTTAGATAATTCAAGAATGTTATTAATAAGTGTCAACAGATGTTCTCCTGCACGAATAATGGAGGTTATATATTCTTTTTGAACATTTGTAAGTTCGGTATCCCTATCCATTAATTGTGAAAAGCCTATGATAGCGTTTAATGGTGTTCTGATTTCGTGAGACATATTAGCAAGGAACAAACTTTTTGATTTATTTGCCATTTCTGCTTCGAGTTTTGCATTTAGCAATACCGATTCATTCTTCTTCTGTTCTGTAATATCCCAATTTGTACCTATCATTCTAAGCGGATTTCCTGCTTCATCCCGTTGAACAGTGGCAAGAACTCTAACATTATGAACAGAACCATCTGACCAAACGATTCTATATTCAGTATCAAATTCCTTAATGCCCTTTACTGCCATTTCTATTTCTGTATCATTCCTCTTTACATCATCAGGGTGAATACCTTTGCGCCAGGTTTTATAAGCATTTCCTCTTTTCTTTCTATTAACCCCATAAATTTCAAACATTTGATCGTCCCATAAGAGTATGTTATTTACAATATCAAACTCCCAGACACCCACTCCTCCGG
This sequence comes from uncultured Bacteroidales bacterium, assembly GCA_903899825.1. Classification (GTDB taxonomy): domain Bacteria; phylum Bacteroidota; class Bacteroidia; order Bacteroidales; family JACABE01; genus JACABE01. The sequence goes on from CAIUKU010000315.1 coordinate 4,887, forward strand.
CACGTGTTGCTAAAGCAAGACGGGTTGATATTTGTTTCAGCGCTTCTTCAGCCATTTTGCGTTCAGTGATATTCCGGCTGATGCCAAGTACGCCTATAAATGTACCATCTGGCCCGAAATAGGGCGTTTTTAATGTATCAACCAGGATCTTTCGTCCATGAGGATAAGTTATCCATAAATCATTGTGTTTTGCAATACCTGATTTCAACATTTGTTTATCCTGTTCTTTGAAAGATATTGCTGTATCTTTATCAAAAAAATCAAAATCAGTTTTACCAATTACTTCATCTCTGGTTTTTCCAGTAAATTCAAAAAAAGCAGGATTACCACCCAAATATACACCATTGATATCCTTAAAGAATATGATATCTGGTATTGAATCCAATAGTGAAGAAATTAATCCAGCATGACGTTTAATTTCTTCTTCAGCTATCTTTCGTTCTGTTATATCACGTTCAACAAAAAGAATACTGGAAGGATTTCCATTAGAATCAAGCAATATAGAAGAATTTACATCTACATTAAATTTTGTATTATCTTTTCGTAATGCAAGATATTCTGATATTTTTTTACTCTTTTCTCCTGAAAGTAATTTTTGAATATTTTCTTTCAGAATTGAATGATCAGAAGGATCAATAAAATCAAAAATTGTTTTATCAAGATTTTTATCTTTTTCTTCTATCGGATATCCATGTATCATTGCTAATTTTTCAGACATTAACTGGATTTTTCCATCTAATGATGCCATTCCGATTCCATCTGGAGAAGCTGATATGATAGCCTCGAATTTTTGACTACTCTGCCGTAATTCTTCTTCAGCTACTTTCCTTTTAGTAATATCCCTGCTAATTCCGAGTAAGCCGATCAAACTTCCATCACTTGCAAAATAGGGTGTTTTTAGTGTATCAATAAGTAATTTTCTGCCATCAGGATAGGTTATCCATTCTTCATTATGACGGGATTGGTTTTTTGAAAGCATTTCATTGTCATTAAACCTAAAAAAATCTGCAATTTCCTTATCAAACAGATCGTAATCAGTTTTACCAATAATTTCATTCTTAGATTTTCCGACAAATTCAGCAAAAGATGGATTGCAACCTAGATAAACGCCATTAATATCTTTGAAAAAAATAAAATCGGGTATAGAATCGAGTAATGAGGTTATTAACCCAGATTGACGTAATTTTTCAGTTTCTGCCAATTTACGTTCTGTGATATCTTCCTTGATTGCAATAAAATGTGTAGTTATTTTGTCTTCATTAATGATAGGAGAAATCAAAGCTGATTCCCAATAGAATTCGCCATTTTTCTTTTTATTCTGTAATTCTCCATGCCATTCATTGCCTGACAATATAGTCTCCCAGAGGTCAGTAAAATATTCTTTAGGTGTGGTATCTGAAGTTAATATTCTGGGATTTTTACCAATTACTTCTTCTCGCTGATAGCCGGTTAAATTACAGAATTTTGTATTTACATACTCAATATCGCCATTGATATCAGTAATTACGATTGATGCTGGATTTTGCTCAACGGCTTTTGAAAGTTTAAGAATTTCATTCATAGCCTTTTTACGCTCTTCAATTAATTTTATCAATGAATCGAAAAGATTAGTGCTATCTGAATAAGTATCTCCATTTTTTGTTTTTCCGTTAATCTCTGTTGAGTTTAACGCATTAATGGCTTCTTTAATTTTATTAATCGTTTCCTTTTGGGTTTCAGCATCAATTTTCTGTTTCTGATAAGCCTCCCTTAGCTCCTGAGAACTAATTTCAATAGAATTCTGAATTAAATGAGCATCATCTTCATAATTATTATACGTATTGTTAATATCCAGTAAAATTTCCTTGAGATTATCAGGAATATTATCTGTTGTACCGAAATGCCGCTTTACCTGACGCAACAGCAATTTATTAAATTCATTTACCATTAGTATGTATTATCTATAATTCTTTAAATAATGTAATTGTCATGGTCTGGTTGTGTAATTCACAGTGTTGTTCGAATGGCTTAATCGGACAAATTTCGCCGTAAGAATAAAAACCTGTCATTGTAGCATTGTTACCGATTATTTCTCTGATTACATCCAGTTCTTCTTCTGCTCTTTGCTTTAATACAAGCTTCCTACCAACACAACTAATTAGTATTGCCAGATCAGGATCTGAATTTTGCAGACTTATTTTTGACATTTCAGCTGCATCATTTGCGCCATCAATTAATTTATCATTGTTGGCTTTCATGAGTCTTACATATTCTCCCTGAGGAATATCACCTGCAAAAACCATACTTCCATCTACTTCATTTACTGAGAGAATGGTCCTTACCAGAGATTTTTCATCATTTTTAAGACGAAGGCTTAAAGGAAATAATAATGCCGATGCCGGTAAATCAGCAGCATGACTGCCCAGATAACGCTTATAAAGTTCCAGTGCAGGTTGTCCATCGAGTTCGTAGAGTATATTTGCTTTTGATCTGGTAACTTCACGATCTACACCAAATGAATCCCATCCACCCATTGAACCATAGCCAACTTTTAAATGTTCACCATAAAAACCAATTGCCAACACCAGATTTTTCTCCGCTGCTTTATTATGAACAATTACTGTTTCTGCAAAATTAGCCTGATCACCTGCTAAACCACCAGTTATGGATGCTTTATTTTTAAGTTTTAAATTTAAACCCTTTGTTAGCTCGCTTCCATTGATATTTAAGCCTTCGGATAATACCATAATATGAACCAGGTTTTCTTTATCCAGTTTTTCAGCCAGCTTTTCACCAATTGATAAGCTTTCTTCCATATTCCAGATATATGCAGATGCTATCTCAACTTTGGTTTTTTCAAACCAAACTGCAGTTGCAACAATACTATCATTAAAAATATTTTCCTGACATATTTCTCCTGAAGTAGAACAACCTACAATCTGAGCATATGGATATTCTTCTTTTATAAAATCAATATGTTGTTGCTGTTTTAATAAGTCTTTATTACCAAATAAAAAAACCAGCTGAGCTTGTTGATTTAGATTAAAATCAGACTTTTTAACCCATCCTTTTTGGGCTGTAAATAAACTTTGTTCAATTTTCATATTAA
>CAIUKU010000316.1 GCA_903899825.1 uncultured Bacteroidales bacterium
AGCTATGTATTTTTTACAGAAAAAAAGTATTTTATTTATTTGCTTTTCGCTGCTGATTGCATCTGCTTATGCAGGCCCTGTTGGTAAAGAGAAAGCACAACTTGTGGCTCAGAATTTTTTAAACCGTGAATTGAAAGTCAATTCAACTAAGTTTATTACAACCTATGCACCTGTTTTAAATGCCAGTAAAAGCCAGTGTGTAATGCATGTTTTTAAAGGCGAAAATGCTTATATTGTTGTTTCTGCTGATGACAGAGTGTATCCTGTTTTAGCCTATTCAAGCGAAAGTTCATTTCCTGCAAAAGGAAAAGTTCCTGCATTTGATTGGTGGATGGATAATTTAGCCAATGATATTGCAATTGAATCCCGTTTAAAATCAACAAGAATGCAAGATGTTGCAATTGCCTGGGATTTGTATACTACCAAAGAAAAATCAGCATTGAATTTGAAAAGCACAAATGTTGTTGCACCTATTTTAACTACCTTTTGGAATCAGGATGATCAGTATAATTACTATTGTCCCAGTTCTATAACCGGTCCTGACGGAAAATGTTATGCTGGTTGCGTGGCTACTGCAATGTCACAGGTAATGAAACGTTATAATTATCCTCAACAAGGCAGAGGTTCTTATTCTTATTCTCATCCTGCTTTTGGCATACTTTCAGCTGATTTTGGAAATACTACCTACAATTGGGCTGCTATGCCAAATGCAATAATTTCTGCAATCGATACACTCGGTAACCATGCTATTGCTAAATTGATGTATCACTGTGGCGTTTCTGTTGATATGAATTATGCACCTTCTGGTTCCGGAGCTCAATCGGAATATGCTGCCAACGCCCTGTATACCTATTTTAAATACAGACGTTACGTGAATACAGCAGACAAAGCCAGTTATACAGATGATGTCTGGAGAAATATGATCATTGACAATCTTGATATGGGGTATCCATTGATTTACGGTGGAAATCCATCAGGAGGCGGAACAGGTCATGCTTGGGTATGTGATGGGTATGATTCACCGACTCACTTCCATTTTAATTTTGGTTGGGGTGGTTCCGGAAATGGACATTTTTATCTAAACAATGTTACTGCTCAGGGAACTAATTTTAACGGTAACCAAGGAATCGTATACAATATTGTACCAGACCTTCCTCAATATCCATTATGCATAGCTTCAAAAAAATATACCGCTCAAAACTTTACTTTTACTGATGGAAGTTATACCGATGCTTATTTAAACAATACCAATTGTCAATGGTTGATACAACCCGATACTTTAGGTGCCGACACCCTGAAACTTTCTTTCCTGGAATTCAGAACCGAATTGGATAAAGACATATTAACTGTTTATGACGGAACTAATACATCTGCTCCTGTTTTAGGAAGCTATTCCGGCCAAACCTTACCTGCAACGCTGACTTCTACTTCAGGTGCCTTCCTTTTGGTCTTTGTAAGTGATGCTGCCAATACCGATTTAGGCTGGAAAGTTAAATATTCAGTTAAAGAAAAAGTAATAGTCGGAATTCATGAAAATGAAGTGGCTTCTCAGTTAACTATTTATCCTAATCCTGCTCACAACCAGCTTACTGTTTCTGGTAATTTTAAAACTGCAGGCAATGTAAAATATGCTGTTACCAATCTTGTTGGTGCTACAGTATTCTCATCTGAAATGAATGTTGCCCAGGGCTTACAAAACAAAACAATAGATATCAGTCAGTTAAAAGCCGGTATTTATTTCCTTAGCCTTGAAAATGGTAAATCCAACATAAAATTTGTAGTTGAATAAATCAATTTTTTATTTTTAAATAAAAAGCCATTTCCTGTTTCTGGAAATGGCTTTTTTAATTCATTAGAGATTATTAAATATAAATAAGCAATGGTATTTTTTATCTTTGCAGCTTCCTAATTATTAAAGACTTGGTTTATGAAAAAACTATTTTTACTTATTGCAGTTTTCCTGATTTCAGTTTCCGGAATTGCTCAAATGATAACAATTATTGATAAATCAGATTTGCAGGCGATTCCCAATGTTGCCGTAATTGGGAAAAATTATTCAGTTACCTCAGATAAAAATGGAAGTGTAGATATCAGTAATTTTAAGACGGATGATGTGTTGACATTTAAACATATTGCTTATCAGTCGTATGCAATATCAAAAAAAGATATTATCAGTTCGGGCAACCTTGTTTTATTAACTGACAATATCATTAAACTGGATGAAGTCGTTTTTTCTGCCAATAAGATTGACGAAAATAAATCAGATATTCCCCATCACATTGAAGTAATCAGCAGTAAGCAGATTAGTTTTAATAATCCTCAAACTACAGGTGATTTGTTACAACAATCAGGGAATGTTTTTATTCAGCAAAGTCAGATGGGCGGAAGCAGTCCGGTATTGCGGGGTTTTGAAGCCAATAAGGTATTGATGGTCATGGATGGAGTTCGCATGAACAATGCCATTTACAGATCAGGTCATCTGCAAAATGTAATAACTATCGATCCTAATGTGTTGGACAGGGTAGAAGTGGTTTTCGGACCAGGTTCGGTGATGTACGGCAGTGATGCAATAGGAGGGGTGATGGCCTTTTTTACAAAAAATCCTGTATTGTCAATGAATGAGAAGCTTTTTGTAAACTCAGCTGTTTCCACTCGTTATTCTTCAGCAAATAATGAAACAGCAGGCAATGTAAATTTTAATATTGGAATGAAAAAATGGGCTTTTTTAAGCAGTATTTCATACAAAAATTTGGGTGATTTGCGCATGGGAACCAATGGACGCGACAGTAAATACGGTGATTGGGGTAAATCTTTGTATTATGCCGAAAGGATAAATGGAAAAGATTCTATGATGACTAATTCTAATCCCAATATTCAGAAGAAAAGTGGTTATTCTCAGTATGATATCATGCAGAAAGTTTTGTTTCAACCCAATGATCAAATGAAATACATTCTGAATCTGCAATTTTCCAATTCAAGTGATGTGCCACGCTATGACAGACTGGCTGAAATGGATGGCAGCAAACTAAAATATGCTGACTGGTATTATGGACCTCAAAGCCGTTTCTTTGCAGCATTAAGATGCGAACTGAAAGGGAAATATGCCATGTACGACAATGCAGCTGTCAATATTGCTTATCAGAATATCAGCGAAGACCGTGTAAACCGCAGGTTCAATAAAACTGCTGTAAGCCATCAGGAAGAAACAGTGGATGTATTATCTTTAAATGCTGATATTATGAAAAAAATTACTGAGAAAAACGAATTGCGGTATGGGCTGGAGGCTGTTTCAAATCATGTAGGTTCAGTTGCTTATAATATAAATGTAAGCAATGATATTAAAACATTTAACAATGTAAGCCGTTACCCTGACAATGGCAGCGATTACACTACTATAGCTGCTTATGCAAGCCATAATTGGGAAATCAATAAGCTGTTGATTTTTTCGCAGGGAATTCGTTTAAGCAGCATCAATATGAAATCGGAATATTCGGATACTATGATGAAGCTTACCAAATTTCCTTTCGACAAAAATATTCAGCAAAACAATGCTGCAATAAATGGTAATCTTGGCCTGGTTTATATGCCCGGAAAAGACTGGCGGTTTGCAGTAATGGCATCATCGGGTTTTCGTGCACCCAATGTGGATGATGTAACTAAGGTGAATGATTCTAAAGCAGGAAGTCTTATTGTAATACCCAATCCTGAACTTAAACCTGAATATGCTTACAATCTTGATGTAAGCATTGGTAAAACCGTTCTTAACAAATTTCAGATTGAACTCTGCGGTTTTTATACCTTATTGAAAGATGCCATTGTAATTAAAGCATCAACATTTAACGGACAGGATTCTATGCTATGGGGTGGATTAAAAACAGCTGTTCAGTCAGCAACAAATGCAGGTGAAGCCTACGTATTAGGTTTGCAGGCTAATGTTTTGCTGCAATTAAGTGAGAAATTATCTTTAAGCAGTAATTTAACATATACCTATGGAAGATTAAAAGCTGGTGATTTACCTTTGGATCATATTCCTCCTTTATTTGGAATGACATCTCTGAAATTTGAAACCAGAAAATTCAAAGCTGAAATCTATTCCCGCTATAATGGTTGGAAAAACCTGAAAGATTACAGTACAAGCGGCGAAGATAATTTGCCTCAGGCATCGGTTGACGGTACTCCATTATGGTATACACTTAATGTTCGGAGTGCTTATCAGTTAAATAAATATCTGAATGTACAAATAGGTATGGAAAACATATTGGATCGCTATTACCGTAATTTTGCATCAGGTATCAGTGCTCCGGGACGTAACTTTGTAGTTGCTATGAAAGCAACATTTTAATTTTTTTTTAAATTATCAACAATAAAAGCCAATCCTTAAATTTTAGGATTGGCTTTATAAAATCTATATCTGATTATTTTGAAGATAAAAACCTCTCAGCTTCAATTGCAGCCATACAACCGCTTCCTGCAGCAGTAATAGCCTGACGGTAATGATGATCCTGAACATCGCCGGCTGCAAAAACACCTTCAACACTGGTTTTAGCAGAACCCGGAACTGTCTTAATGTATTCCATGTCATCCATATCTAATTTCCCTTTAAAAATTTCTGTATTGGGTGAATGACCGATGGCTACAAAGAATCCATGTATTGCTAATTGTTTGTCTTCTCCTGTTTTTACATTTTGTAACAGAACTCCGTTGACTCCCGAAAAATCGCCTAAGATTTCTTTGGTAGTATGATTCCACATAACTTCAATATTGGGTGTGTTGAATACCTTTTCCTGCATAGCTTTAGAGGCTCTTAATTCATCACGTCTTACAATCATGTATACTTTTTTACACAATTTGGCAAGATAAGTAGCTTCTTCGGCAGCAGTATCACCTCCACCAACTATAGCCACATCTTTACCACGATAAAAGAAGCCGTCGCAGGTAGCACAAGCTGAAACACCCTGTCCGTTGAATTTCTTTTCAGATTCAATACCCAGCCATTTTGCAGAAGCTCCGGTTGCAATAATTACACTATCTGCCATTATTCTTTTACCATCATCGGCTGATATTTTAAATGGTCGAGAACTAAAATCAACCTCAGTTACGATTCCCCATCTTGCCTCTGTTCCAAATCTTTCTGCCTGTTTTTTTAGTTGTTCCATCATTTCGGGTCCTGTTATACCTTCAGGGTAACCTGGAAAATTATCTACTTCGGTGGTTATAGTTAATTGTCCACCTGGTTGTAAACCCTGATAAACTACTGGTTTCAAATCAGCTCTGGCTGCATAAATAGCTGCAGTATAACCTGCAGGTCCCGATCCTATGATAAGGCATTTAATATTTTCAAATTCTTGATCCATTATGTGTTTTATATTAAAGAATTATTGTTGTAAATATTGAAAAAAAGTGTAAACAATTAATTTACACTTTTTGCTAATTATTCGTCGCTTTCTTCCATTTCTTCGCTTACACTATCATTGTCTATGTGATTGGAACCTAAGTCTTCATGATCATCAGTGCTATCACTTTCAGCTGTTTTGTCTGCAGGACCTGAAACACCTCTGAAAAGCAATTTGTCAAATTCTTCCTCTGTCATTTTATTGTCAACTTTAACGTCAACTTTAACGAGAAAAGCTGCATCGTCTGTATCCAAAGGGACAACATAGATTACATCGTTATTTGGTTTAGTAATTTTTGTAATATAATCAGAATA
>CAIUKU010000317.1 GCA_903899825.1 uncultured Bacteroidales bacterium
ACAACCATAACTGCCTGCTGTTCTTCTTGCCTGAACAATCACACTGGTTGTTGCGCCTGTAGTTGTTATGGCTGCTCCGTTTGTGTAGGGATTATATGTACTTCCTCCATTAATACTATACTGATATTCATTGGCTGCGCCTGTAGATCCTCCTGAACCACCCGTAGCGCTTACGGTGCCGGTATTATATCCTGCACAAATCGTTGTTCCATTTGCGGGTGTTGCTGAACTGAGTGTGGGTGCAGTTGGTGTTGAACCTATCGTCCAGGTGCAAATAGTAGACCATGCGGTTGTTGAACAGCCGGAACTGCCTCCTGTTCTTCTTGCTTGTACAATCACACTGGTCGATGCACCTGTTGTAGTAATTGCAGCACCGTTTGTATAAGAAATATACGTACTCCCACCGTTTATACTGTATTGGTATTCATTGGCAGCACCAGTAGATCCACCAGATCCGCCTGTTCCTGTCACAGTACCGGTATTAAAACCTTCACATATTGTTGTTCCATCAACTGGACTGGCACTTCCTAAAGTTGGAGTAACTGGTGTAGCATAAACAGTGACTGATGAAGTTGTTGCAGTTGCCGTTTTTCCTTTGCTATCAGTAACAGTTAAAGTAAAAGTATATGTTCCCGGATCCGTAACTATTACTGCTGGATTTTGATTTGTACTGTCAGGAGAAAAGCTTACACCTGTAGAAGGATTTGAACTCCATGCCCATGTATAAGGCATTTTCCCACCACTAGCTCCACCTGAAAGAAACAAAGTGTCTCCCTGACAAATACTTGTAGGATTCACTGATGCTGTGGCTCTAAGTTTACCACGAGCAGAAAATTTACTAAAACTGGTCAGACCGTTCATACTAAATCCATTAGAAACTGGATTCACAATATTGTAATCGAACCAGGTAAGTCCGTTATCTTCAGATTTACTTCCATAAAGATCAGTTTCTGTTCCTCCGGTATTAATATCGCTATCATCATAAGTAAAGCTGATATCATAATTCGAAATATTAGTACCGGTGATTGTCCATGCACGTTTCAGGTAAGTATCGTAATCAACAGATAAATCCTGATTATTTAAAAGATTCAAACTTATAGCACCTGTTGTTCCAGCGTTAACAGTTAAACTAACAGGTGAATATACTGCAGGATTTGAACTTCCTACCGGAAATAAATAAGTACCTGTAGTTGTATAGTTACGAATCAAATTGCCAGTACCTTCAGGAATAATCATTTTTGTCACCCCTAAAGCTCCTGAAACATTGTTGTTTAATATCAAATTAGAGGATTCCAGTTTTATAACACCGTTTAAAAGATTCAAAGTCCCGCTAACAGCAAGATTTTGATTTAAGGTAACACCAGCAGTTCTGTTAATAATTAAATTATTAACTGTATTAGCAGTTGGAGTTGTTGTAAAAGTTCCGCTTGTTGCTCCCTGAAATTCATAATCAGCACCACTACTATAAATACGTGTAAAATTAGTTGCAGCAATTGAGCCAGAAATTCCGTTAGCATTGGCTGTAATCAATTTAGCCCCTGAATTAAGTGTATATTTCGCTATACCTGTAACTCCACCTGCTTGAGAAATAGTATATGTGCTCAAATCAAGCGTACCATTTACTGTAAATTCACCAATATAAGGTATCTGAGAAGTTGCATTTGCAGACACCAGTGTAAGATTTGAAGCCAGTTGAACAGTACTACCGGCATTAACAACAAATTTGACCCATTCTGAACCTCTTGACACAGGAATATCCAAGATTTGTGTACCTGTACCATTAAAAATAAAAATACCATTTGGCGCATTCATCCCATTGGTAATTATTGAAGAAATTCCGGCAGAATTAGTTAGATTTCCTGCAATATATACTATACCCAGACCAGTATTATCACCCCGGTTAAAATCAAATACACCACCCGTTTGATAATAGTTACCTCCGATGGTTAATGAATATCCTGTAGTATTATTCAACGCAAAAGTACCGGCTGTCAATGTAAAATTACCATTTACAACGATATTTCCGGTATTCGTAATATTATTTGCGGTCTGTCCTGTACAATTCCAGGTAAAATTGCCAAAAACTTGATTTAAACCTGTCAGACCTGTAGTTGTAATGCCTGTCACAAGGCAGGTAGAGGTTAAATCCCAGCTTGCAGTGGGAATTGCATCACCATTCACTGAATGGTTATAAGTACTGTTTGCACCGAACGATAAAGTTCCGATTGTGGAAACTGTACCCGAATTAATAAGATTCCCGTTTACTATAAAATCAGTTCCCTGACCATCAGATACAGTAAGTAACTGTCCACTACTAATATTCAATTGTCCTCCAGCTTTAATTATCGCTTGATCCGCAGAAACAGAAGCTGTAACTGTGACAATATGCGGACTTTGAATAATAATTGAATTTGAAGTAGTATCAGGAGTTAAAGTAGCATTGATCCAGTTCAAACTATCATGGGAACTTTCCCAGGCTGAAATATTATTCCAGTCAGCAATAGCACGCGATCGAAAATGATCAGTAGGTTGAGATGCATCTAAAGGTGTAACATTAATTTCAGTACCGGAACTCCATAAACTACCCTTTCTGGTAAAGTACTTAATATAATAGATGGTTCCATTGACTAAATTAGTTATCGTTTGTGGATATGTTATTCCTTTGTAGACTACAAAACCTCCACCTGAAAATGGAGTTCCTGAACCATATACCAGATTATCAGAATAAGCTGAACCATCTCCACTTGGAATACCAGTTATGGATGAAGAAGCTTTAGCAACAATCAAAATCTCATCAAAACAATTGGGAGGATTTATCCATGCTAGTACTGAAGAAACATTTGCTGCTGCTGCTACAACAAAAGTAGGATTTGCAGGTATTGAATTAACCGGCCAGCTAACTATCGTTGTAGGACCTGTTGCTCCACATCCATATGTTCCTGAAGAACGACTAACCCGAATCAAGATATTAGTTGTTGCACCTGTTGAATTAATTGCATTTCCTGAGGTATATGATAACCAAGAAATTCCGTTATTGATACTATATTCATATAAATCTGCAGCACCGGATGAACCTCCAGAACCTGCAGTAATTGTTGCACTTGGGTTTGAATAACCTGCACAAATCACAGTACCATTTACAGGAGTAGCCACATTTAAAGTAGGATTTATTGTTGTTGGTGAAACAGGCCATGTAACAATTGTTGTAGGCCCCGTAGCACTGCAACCATAACTTCCTGCTGAACGGCTTACCCGTATCAGAACATTTGTCGTTGCTCCTGTTGTAGTGATGGCTGCACCACTTGTATATGCTGACCAGTTGCTGCCGTTGTTGATACTGTATTCATAGATATCCGCTGCTCCGTAAGATCCTCCAGATCCGGCTGTTATCGTCGCAGTCGGACTATAGCCTGCACAGATAGATGTCCCACTGGCTGGTGTTGCTGTGTTTAATGTCGGATTGACTGTGGGTGATGATACCGGCCAGGTGCAAATAGTAGTCCATGCTGAATTTGAGCAACCATAACTACCTGCTGTTCTGCGTGACTGAACAATTACACTGGTTGTTGCTCCTGTTGTGGTTATAGCTGCTCCGTTTGTATAAGCATTATAGGTTGTTCCTCCATTAATACTATACTGATATTCATTCGCTGCTCCTGTTGAACCACCGGATCCACCTGTTCCGGTTACGGTGCCTGTATTAAATCCTGCACAAATCGTTGTTCCGTTGGCTGGTGTTGCTGAACTGAGTGTTGGTGCTATGGGAGTTGATCCAATAGGCCATGTGCAAATAGTAATCCATGCTGAATTTGAGCAAGCAGAACCACCGGTTCTTCTAGCCTGAATAATCACACTCGTCGTTGCAGCTGATGTTGAAATTGCAGTTCCATTTGTATATGGATTATAAGTTGTACCACCATTAATGCTATACTGATATTCATTGACAGCGCCGGCAGACCCGCCTGAACCACCTGTTCCGGTTACAGTGCCAGTATTAAAGCCTGCACAAATCGTTGTTCCATCGACAGGGCTGGCACTTCCTAAAGTTGGAGCAATAGGAACAGCAGCTATTGTTACAGATGAAGAAGAAGTGACCAATGCACATCCTCCGGAAGCTGCTATATTATTGGTAACATCATAAGTACCTGGAGTAGATGTTGTTAAATTTATCTCTCCTGTTGATGAATTCACAAAGTTTATTCCTGAAGTTGAAGAAAAAATACCTGCTACACCTCCACCACTAAAGGTAGGAAAGGGATTTGAAGCATTTGAACAATAAGGAGAAGCAATATAACTGAATGTTGCTACAGGAAGTGCTGTAATAGTTACACTGGTAGTTACAGGAACAGCAGCACAACCACCTGAAGCAGGAATTGTGTAAGTTACAGTATATGTTCCAGCTGAACTGGTACTTGGGGTAATGGCTCCGGTTGAAGAATTAATACTTAATCCGGAAGTACTACTATAAACACCACCTGTATAAGGACCTGTGCCATTTCTAGTTACAGATTGTGCTGTTGCAATTGAAGTACAGTAAGGAGTAGCCGAATAACTTATAGTTGCTGTTGCAACATTACTTAAGGTTACAGATTGACTTAGCATTTGAGTACAACTTCCCAGGTTTGTATTGACGGTTACATCACCACTTCCTGGAGTTAGTCCCCAATTAACACTTATCTGAGAAGTACCCTGACCAGAAGCAATTGTACCACCGGTAACAACCCAGGTATAGCTTGCTCCTGATAATGTCTGTACAGAATACAATACTCCGGTTTGACCCGTACAAGCCTGATTAGGATGTAACACCCAATTTGGACTTACATTCGAAAGTATCGTTACATAGTAATTCATTACTTTCTGGCAACCCCAGTTTACATCCGTAACAGTAAGACGATAATTATAAGTACCGGCAACAAGATTATATCCAGTTAGCCAAATAAAATTATTTGTAGTAGGTCCGGGTACAAAAAGATTAGAAGCTCCGGGAGTTATTACTTGCCATGCATAAGTGTAGTTTCCACTACCTCCACTTACAGATGCGGTAACTGACTGTAAATTATACTGGCACAATTGTGAAGGTGCATCGTCAATAATGGATAAATCATTTCGAACAATCACAGTTGCTGTTCCTGATTGTGCCTGCGAACAACCCGTAGCTCCGGCAACACTTACCAAAGCATAAATATATGTACCGGATACACTGGTAGGTACCGATACGGTTGTACTATTTCCTGATGTAGTAGTAACGAACTGATTGGCACCCCCATTGATAGTATATGTAAAAGTATAAGGAGCAACAGAACCTGCTCCGGTAAAAGTAATATCTGGATTGCCAGCATTCAGACAAACAGTGGTAGTACCGCTAATACTAGCTGTAGGTATTGGATTAATTGTAATTGAAGCATTGGATGAAACTATAGCACAGCCCCCAGAAGCTGCAATGGTATTAGTTACCGTGTAAGTTCCTGTAGTACTGGTGGCTATATTTACCTGACCAGTTGAAGTACTTATAAAGTTTAAACCAGCTGTTGAAGAAAATAAACCGGCAACTCCACCTCCACTAAAGCTAGGACTTGGATTGCTTGAATTAGAACAATAGGGTGTGGCAATATAGCTGAATGTAGCTATGGGTAATGCAGTAATCGTTACAGATGTTGTTACAGGAACAGCAGAGCAACCTCCTGAAGCAGGTATTGTATAAGTAACTGTATAAACACCTGCAGTACTTGTGCTTGGAGTGACAGCCCCGCTTGTAGAATTAATACTTAATCCGGATGTACTGCTATAAACACCACCTGTATATGCTCCTGTACCGCTAACGGATACAGTCTGAGGAGAGCTTAATGATGTACAGAAAGGAGTCCCGGTATAGCTTATTACTGCTGTTGGAATTACTGTCACAGGCCAGGTCACAATCGTAGTTGGTCCGGTGGCAGTACAACCATAGTTACCTCCAGAACGACTTACCCTGATCAATACATTGGTAGTAGCAGCTGTTGTGTTGATAGCTGTACCTGAAGTATAGGCAGACCAGCTACTTCCATTATTAATACTGAACTCATAAGTATCTGTTGCACCTGATGATCCGCCAGAACCTGGTGTAATGGTCGCACTGGGATTAGAACCCACACAAATGGATGTTCCGCTTGAAGGTGTTGCAGCATTTAATGATGGATTAGTGTTTGTTGAAGAAACTGGCCAGGTGCAAATGGTGGTCCATGCTGAATTTGAACAACCGTAGCTGCCTGAAGTTCTGCGGGACTGAACGATTACACTGGTCGTTGCAGCTGTAGTTGTTATTGCTGCTCCGTTTGTATAAGCATTATAGGTTGATCCTCCATTAATACTATATTGATATTCGTTGGCAGCACCGGTTGAACCGCCTGAACCCCCTGTTCCTGTTACGGTGCCGGTATTATAACCTGCACAGATTGAAGTTCCGTTTGCTGGTGTTGCTGAACTAAGTGTTGGTGCAGTGGGTGTTGAAGCTATTGTCCAGGTACAAATAGTGGTCCATGCTGAATTTGAACAACCATAACTGCCTGCTGTTCTG
>CAIUKU010000318.1 GCA_903899825.1 uncultured Bacteroidales bacterium
AAATTTTGGCAATGATAACTGATATTAATGAATATGGTCAATTGATTCTGGAAACGATTGAAAAAGATATTATTAAATGCAATTTTAAAGAGATTCTCTTAATACATGATTAAATATTCAATTTGCTAATCCTATTCAGTTTGATAGTTTTCAAATTATTTTATTAAAAAATTGGATTTAAAACACTATTTTTGCAAAAAAATATTTACAGTATTATGGATGACGGTCCGGAGAAATATTACTATTTACCAACCTTGATACAAAGGGACTGATCATTTATGCTCACCCCTGAAACATCAATAAAAAAAGGAGGTGTGCATGACTTCACAAACTACATTTTATTTAAGTCAAATACTTGGACGTATCATCAAAGATGATGAAGGTTTTGAGATAGGTAAGCTTATTGATATTATTATTGATTTCAGCGGTCGCAAAACAGACAATAATGATACTGTCAGACCATTGGTTACGGGTGTGAAAATTAAAGGAGAAAACAATACCATTGTTTGTTTCTTGATTTCAAAATTTGATATTCAACGCAACGATTCAAAATTTACAATTAATTGTACAATAGAAGAGGAAATTCCTGACTTTGAAATAGAAAATCATTTTTTACTTTCAAAAAATATTATCAGCAAACAAATTGTTGACCTAAACGGAAAAAAACTAGTACGGGCACATGATATTAGATTGGTTGCTATTGCCGGAAATGCATATGTAATTGCTGTTGATGTTGGTTTAGAAGCTTTATTGCGAAAAATCGGAATTGCCAAATTTATAGTGCAAATTATTAAAATTTTCAAAGTTAATCTAACTCCAAAATTCATTTTATGGAATGACGTAGAAGCAGTTGATTATAGTAATTATAACATTAAATTATCAAAAGTTTTTTCCAGATTACATACCCTTCATCCTTCTGATTTAGCTGACATTATTGAAGATATGGGGAAAGCTTCCGGTTCTGTGGTCTTTTCTTCATTAGATGATGAAAAAGCAGCAGATGTATTAGAGGAATTACAAACAAAAGCACAAGTCCGGATTATTGAGAATCTTACTGTTGAAAAAGCTGCTGATGTACTTGAAAAAATGCCTGCCAACGAAGCAGCAGATATTATTGAAGAATTAGAAGCAGACAAAGCAGAAGAGCTTTTAAAAGAGATGGAATCAGATGCATCACAAGATATTCGTGAGCTATTGGAATATCCAGATAATTCCGTTGGTAGTCTGATGACAACAGAAGTAATTTCTTTTCATAAAAATGCAAAAGTTGAAGATGTTTTAAAGACTTTTCGAAAACAAAAACCTGATGTTGAAGCTTTATATAATATTTATATTACCGGTGCCAATGAAAAATTGATAGCAAATGTTCCTTTAAGAGAGTTATTAATATCTGAACCAACTAATTACCTGTCAAATATTATGAATAAAAACCCAATTTATCTCTATGATACTGATAAAATTGACAGTCTTGCTGAAATGGTATCAAAATATAATCTTTTAGCCATACCTGTTACCAATATAAATAAGAAATTGTTAGGTATGGTTATTATTGATGACATTGTGGAGGACCTTGTGAATGATAGAAAAACAAACAAAAGATAATATTTGATTAACTGAAAATTAGCTATTTGAGTTTTTTTAAGCCTTTGTTTAAAATATCTGTTTGAATTTGTATGGATTCCTCATGAAGGATTTCCAATAATTTTTTAATAAAATCAATAGATAAACCCAATTCTTTTGCTTTGCTTAAGCGCATACAAATTATTTCATTCCAGCGTTTTATTTGCAATATAGTAATATCATTTTCTTTTTTATATTCACCAATTTGATATACCAAATCCATACGTTTAGCAAGAATTTGAATTAGCTCATCATCTGCACTGTCAATCATTGAACGAAGACGCTGTAGCTTATTTTCAAAGTCAACATTTCCTCTCTCTTTTCTAAAAATTAAAGTAGACAATAAATTTAAAAAAGCTTGAGGCGTAATTTGTTGATTAGCATCCGTTAATGCTTTTTCAGGATAAGGATGAACTTCAATCATTAAACCCTGCATTTCAAGATCTAAAGCTTTTTGAGCAATTGAAGCCAGTAAATTTCTGTTCCCTGCAATATGACTGGGATCTGATATAATAGGTAAATCAGGTAAAATACGTTTCAACTCAATTGGAATTTCCCACAATGGTGCATTACGATAAGGTTTTGAATTGTAAGTATAAAAACCTCTGTGAATGGCTGCTATTTTTTTTATTCCAATCTGATTGATGCGCTCAATGGCTCCTAACCATAGCTTTAAATCAGGATTCAGAGGATTTTTTATCATTATCGGAATATCAATTCCTTTTAAAGCTTCGGCTATCTCCTGCATTGAAAATGGATTGCCTACAGTACGGGCACCAATCCATAATACATCTATTCCATGATGTAAACATTCTTCAATATGATAAGGAGTTGCAACTTCAACAGTTGTGAGCAATCCTGTTTTTTCCTTAACCTTTTGGAGCCATTCCAAACCAATTTTTCCAATTCCTTCAAAACCATCAGGGCGGGTTCGCGGTTTCCATATACCAGTCCTGAAAATTTTCACTGAAGGTATTTTAGCAAGTTCAACAGCTGTTTGTATAAGCTGCTCTTCACTTTCAGCACTACAGGGTCCGGCTATGATAAGCGTTTCATTTCCTATTGCAAGCCATTGATTAAGAGGTAAAATCATGTTATATGTACTCATTTATTCTTTTGGCAAAATTAAATAAAGTTTATTTACAGAATTTTAATAATTTTACACGCTAAAACATTTATCAAAATAATTATCAT
>CAIUKU010000319.1 GCA_903899825.1 uncultured Bacteroidales bacterium
ATGAAAAAGACAATTTTAACAACAATAATTGCATTATCAGTTACGATCTTATTTGCTCAGTACAAACGCCATTTCAATTATGCTAATATTAGACCTTTAAACAATATCAACCTGAACATATTAGGTGAAGCTTCTTTATTTTCAGTTAATTACGAAAGACTATTTTTAAATACTTCAAATTTTTTTCTTGCTCCTGGGTTTGGATTAGGCGTTTATGAAGAATTAGAAGGTCTTTTTTTTAGTGGTGGTAGTGCATACGTGTGCATTCCTCATCATATTACTGCTAACTTAGGAATTGAAAAACATTTCTTTGAATTTGGATTAGGTGGAACATATATTAATAAAAATCCAAATGATAAGTACCTAATTTACACTATAGTTGGGTATAGATTTCAACCCCTGGATTCAGATGAATTTTATTTCAGAATTTATGGGAATATACTTATTAGTGATATTAAGGCAACAAGCATTAAGTTTATACCTTTTGGATTATCTTTTGGAATAAGTTTTTAAATCAAATCACAGCTTACGTTTTTGTTAAAAAATTAAAAAACTGCATTTTAATATATATATGTAATTGATTAATCTGGCTTATAAAATTGAATTTTATTAATAAATATGAAAAAGATAATTTTTACAACAATAATAATATTTTCAACTATTATCTTATTTGCTCAGTATAAAGGTCATTTCAATTATGCTTATTCGAGACCTGTTAATAACATCAACTTAAGTATATTAGGTGATGCTTCTTTATTTTCAGTTAATTACGAAAGACTGTTTTTAAACATATCAAATTCCTTTTTTTGTACAGCTGGGGTTGGATTAGGAGCAAATCCGAAATTTTCTTTATTTGGTCCTGCTTATTTGTTTTTATCCATACCACATCATATCACTGCTAACTTAGGAAACAAAAAACATTTTTTTGAATTTGGAGTAGGTGGCACATATATTAATAAGAACCCTGATTTAGATTATATAAATTACCTGATAGCTGGTTTCAGGGTTCAACCTCTGGAATCAAATGATTTTTATTTCAGAATATATGGATGCACCTCTATTAGTGATATTAAGTCTGGTAATATTTCGATTATCCCCTTCGGTTTATCTTTCGGTATAAGTTTTTAAACAAAGTCAAAACAATTTTAGTGTTTATAATAATTGCTAATCTATTTTTTATATGGCTCTAAGATAATTCATGATATTTGTGTATAAAAAAAGAAAAAGGCAGTCAGCACTTTGTATCTGACTGCCTTTTTTAGATTAATAATTTATAAATGTTCTTCTGAGAACTACAATTCATTATTCATTACTCAATAATTATATTTGACCTTTTAGCTTGTATTTTTCAATCAGATCGCAATCGCATTCATCAAAACTTTTGTTGTATTGCAGCATGGCTTGCTGGCTCATACCCATGCTCGAAAAACCGCCATCATGAAACAAGTTTTGCATGGTAACTTTTTTAGTAAGATCAGAAAAAAGTGTAATACAATAATCGGCACATTCATCAGCAGTTCCATTTCCAAGTGGCGACATACGTTCTGTAAAATCCATCAATCCATCTATTCCTTTAACGCCGCTTCCTGCAGTGGTAAGGGTAGGGGATTGTGAAATGGTATTTACCCTGACTTTTTTCTCACGACCGTAAATATATCCGAAACTTCGGGCTATGGATTCCAGTGCAGCTTTTGCATCAGCCATATCATTGTATTCAAAAAGCGTACGCTGTGCTGCAATGTAGGATAAAGCAACTACAGAACCCCATTCATTGATGGCATCCATTTTTTTTGCTACCTGTAATACTTTATGAAACGACATCGCAGAAATATCCATGGTTTTATGATAATATTCATAATCTAAATCATCGTAAGGATGTTTTTTGCGAACATTGGGAGACATTCCTATAGAATGTAATACAAAATCGACTTTACCTCCCAGTATGTCCATAGATTGCTGAAACAGGTTTTCGATGTCATTCACATTGGTAGCATCGGCAGGAATTACTTTAGTATTGCATTTTGCTGCCAATTCATCTACTTCACCCAAACGAATAGAAACCGGAGTATTGGTTAAGACAAATATTGCTCCTTCGTCATGTGCACGTTCCGCTACTTTCCAGGCTATAGATCTATTATTTAAGGCTCCAAAGATAATTCCTTTTTTTCCTTTCAGTAAATTGTACATATACTTAATTTTAATTATAATTCATGTAATTGGTATATTGCTAATTACGTTATAAAGCTTTTTTATCGCATTAGTTCTTTTGCGTTTTCCAAAGCAGAAATTGTAACTTCTTCGTTACTTAACATTTTAGCTATTTCTTCAATCTTCTCATTTTCATTTAATTGCTTAATGACTGAGCGTGTTGTTTTTTCATCTGACTCTTTTGAAACATAAAAGTGAATATCAGCTTTTGCGGCAATCTGAGGCAAATGTGTAATGGCTATCAATTGCATATCTGCCGACATCTTTTTCATAATAAGTCCTACTTTTCCTGCAATATCACCCGATACTCCATTGTCAATTTCATCAAAAACAACAGTTGGAAGTATTTTTTGTTTTGAGATTATAGATTTTATTGCCAGCATTAAGCGTGATAATTCACCGCCAGAAATTACTTTGGACAATTCTCTTAATTCACCGCCTTTATTTGCATTGAATAAAAACACGATTTCATTGTGCCCCGAATGATTGAAATGCTCAGATTTTGATAACTCAATTTTTAATACAGCTGAATTCATTCCCAAATTGGAAAGTATATCTTTTACAGCATTTTCGATGATTGGTATTGTAGTTTCTCTTTTTAAAGATAAATCTTCTGCAATACTTTTTACTTTTTCGAATGCTGTGGTTAATTCTTTTTGTAAATTGATAATTTTATCGTCGAAAGAAGCAATAAGTAATAATTCGTCAGATATTTTCTGAAAAATAACTAAAAGTTCAGCAACAGTAGATACATTGTGCTTTTTTTCAAGGCGGAACAGCATATCCAGACGTTGGGTAAGTTGTTCTATCAATGCAGCATCAAAATGCACTTTTTCTTCAAGAGATGATGCTTCATTGACTATATCTTTTAATTCAATGATACAACTTTGCAAACGATCTTTCAGCTCTTTAATTTGTGGATGAAAAACAGCTAATTTCGATAATTGAACATTTAACTCATTCATTTGAGCTATTACATTGAGTTCTGATTGTGATAGCGTATCGATGGTTTTAAAGAGGACTGTTTTGATATCTTCTGCATTATTTTGAATCTCAAGTTCTTTCGTAATTTCTTCCTGTTCGTTGATTTTCAGATTTGCAGTTTCCAGTTCATCGAATAAAAACTGAAGATAATCCCTGTTAGTGTTGGCTTCTTTCTCTTTTGCTTTTAAATCAATAAGTTCGTTTCTAAGCTGTTGATAATACTTGAATTCATTTAAGTATTGCTTTAATAGATCCTGATTTCCTGCAATGTTATCTAATACTGCCATTTGAAAATCTGAATTATTAAGCGTAAGTGTATTGTGTTGGGAATGAATATCAACTAATCTTTCACCCAGTTCTTTGAGTTGAATAAGATTTACCGGAGTGTCATTGATAAAAGCCCTGGATTTTCCATTGGGTGCAATTTCTCTGCGGAGTATACATGGATTATCGTCATCTAATTCGTTGCGTATAAAGAAATCTTTGAGCAGCAATTTAGAAATATCAAAACTACCTTCAATTACACATTTTGATGATTTATTGAGTAGAATACCTAAGTCAGTACGTTGCCCTAAAATTAGTGATAAGGCACCGATAATGATCGATTTTCCTGCTCCGGTTTCGCCTGTAATAACAGAAAAACCTGATGAAAAGTCAATATCCAGTTTTTCAATTAATGCGTAATTCTCAATATATAGGTGTGAAAGCATTTAGAAAAAAAATAGGTTCATATCGTACAAAGATAAAAAAAAGTAAATGAAAGTGATAAAAAAAAAGCAAGAATATGCTATGTGTAGTTAAAGACACTAAAATTATAAATAAATCAAAAAAAAGAAAATAATAAGCAGGTATACATAATTGGAAAATTCCTAATTCTTGTTAAGAATACCCTGGTATTTACCGGCATTTGCAGGATCAATTTCAATTAAATTATTAATAACCTTAGCTTTATCCTGAGGGGACGCTTTGGAAAAAATATTCACAATTTCATCGGATTTTGCATCCATAAATAATTGAATACTAAACAGACCTGGTTTTTCCCTGTATGCTTTCCTTAATAATTCTATACTTTCGGCTATGGCAGTTCTTCCTGTCTCAATATTATCGTACATCGCATCTATTCCTTGGCGATGATACTTATATGTTGCCTGTCTTACAGAGCTATATGCGCTGTTTAACAAATTTTCTACCAACCAATAGCGGTTTTTTTGACTTTCAAATGATTTCCAACCTTTCTCGGGTGTATTTTGTGCCATGTTTACAATATTCTGTGCTTTTTCAAAATAGGGAGTACCACCGTTTGGTGAAAAAGAATCAAAATCCAAACCTAAATAAACATAACAGTAATAAGCAATAACAGCTGTTAGATTAGAAGTAAATGAATTATCGACAAATTCAAGCGATTGAAATTCAACATATTTAAATTGAAAATCTTTATCTACAAAATTTAATAATACAGTGTTGTATGAGGTTCTGTAAACCGGACGGCGTAATTGCAAATTCAAGGTACCTTTAAATTCATCCTGACTGATTCTTTCATTTACTGTGATTAAAATACTGCATTCAATGCGTTCTTCTTGTTTGTAAGTATAATTGGTCCAGGATTTTGTATTCACGAATTCATAGAGGGCAGTTCTTAAATTATCATATACACTTCTATCAGTCCCTTGTATCTGAGGTGAAGAAACCTGTATGTTACAAATAAATTCCTGGGCATTGCTGAAAAATGGCAAAAGCGTTAAAATAAGATAGAATGATATTTTTTTCATATTTTTATAGTTGAATTTTAAGCACATAGCTTATGATGTCTTTAGCAATTTCTTTCTTGGTTTTCAAATCAAAATGTTTGAATTCTCCATTCTTATTAAATATAGTAACCTTGTTGGTATTGTACCCAAATCCGGCTCCGTTTTCATTTAATGAATTTAAAACGATGAAATCAAGATTTTTATTATCCAGTTTTTTCAATGCATTTTCTTTTTCATTATTGGTTTCAAGTGCAAATCCCACTAACAATTGCTGAGAGGTTTTAATTTTCCCCAATTCAGCCAAAATGTCAATGCATGCTGTAAGTTTGATATCTGGGATAGTCTTCGTTTTTTTTATTTTATGTGCTGATGGATTCACTACAGTAAAGTCTGCAACAGCAGCGGCCATTATAGTATAATCAGTATCAGGAAAAAGGCTGATGCATTTTTCGTACATTTCGTTGGCAGAAACAATATTGATACGCTGAATATTTGGATGGTGTATTTCCAATTGAACGGGTCCTGTAATCAGGTTTACCTTTGCGCCTAAACCGGCAAAAACTTCAGCTAAAGCATATCCCATTTTTCCTGAAGAATGATTTCCGATAAATCTTACAGGATCAATGGCTTCATAGGTAGGACCAGCAGTAATCAGCACATTTTTCCCTATTAATAATGTTTTGTTATTAAAATAATAATCAATGATATTAAAAATGTTTTCAGGCTCTTCCATACGCCCCTTACCTTCATAACCACAAGCTAAGTCACCGGAATCAGCTTCGATAAAATGGATGCCTTTTGATTGAAGAAATGAAATGTTTCGTTGAACGGAAAAGTGTTCATACATTTTACAATTCATTGCCGGAGCAATAAAGATATCTTTATTAAAAGCTAAAAATGAGGTAGATAAAACATCATCTGCAATGCCATTGGCGAATTTGCCGATAATATTTGCCGTTGCAGGTGCAATAATAAAAATATCAGCCCAGTCGGTTAGTGCAATATGTTCTGTAGCGTAATCATTGTTATCATCAAACAAATCCTTATACACTTTGTTTTTCGATAAAGTTTCAAGTGTTACGGTAGTTATAAATTGTAAAGCATTTTTAGTAACAATAATTTTTACTTCTGCCCCGGCCTTAATCAATAATCGAATCAAAAATGCAGTCTTATAAGCTGCAATCCCTCCACTGATTCCTAAAAGTATTTTTTTGCCATTCAGCATATTAGCCTTTTTATAAATAAAAAAAGGTATAAATATCCTGTGAAAAGATCATTTATACCTTTATTTGTTTGATGATCAATTAAAATTGATTTCCAGAAGCTTCTTTAACAGGGTTTCTGTAATATATTTTATCCGTTAAAAACTCATGAATTGACAACAAGGTAGATTTAGGCAAAT
>CAIUKU010000320.1 GCA_903899825.1 uncultured Bacteroidales bacterium
CTTATTAAACAATTGCATAAATATCAGCTTCTTTCATAATAAGGTATTCTTTACCTTCGAAAGTAATTTCAGTACCTGCATATTTACCGTATAAAACATTATCTCCAACTTTTACGGTCATTGGTTCATCTTTTTTTCCGTTTCCAACAGCAACCACTATCCCTTTTTGTGGTTTTTCTTTGGCTGTATCCGGAATAATAATTCCGCCTGATGTTTTTTGTTCAGCAGCGGCAGCTTCAATAATAACTCTGTCTGCTAATGGTTTAATGCTTAATTTCGACATTTTTCTTTATGATTATTTGTTATACAATATGATTTATGAATTTTTTATTTTTAACAAAAACCTAGTATCATTTTCTGTGCCATACTTATTTTATATATAAATACTGACATAATGTCTGATTTCCTGATTTTTTCTCAAAAAAAATGTCAGAACTGTATACACTCTGACATTTTAAATATATTTTTTAATTTTTTATTTTGCAGGTTTTCCTTCGGCAGGTTGTTCCTGAGCTGGCTGATTAGCTGGCTGTTGTTGAGCAGGAGCTTGTGTAGCTGCATTAATTGGAGCTGTAGCATTTTCTGTTGATAATTCGGTTTTAACAGCACCTTCCTGATTGTTACGCGGAATAGAAAATACTGAAGCTAAGCTTAAAAAAAGTAATACAACTGCCAATGTCCAGGTTGCTCTTTCTAAGAAATCAGCTGTTTTTCTAACGCCCATTATTTGATTAGATGAGGCAAAATTAGATGCCAAACCACCACCTTTTGAATTTTGAACCAAAACGATTAAGCCTATTAAGATACACGTAATAAGTATCAATACTGAGATAAAAACATAGAGTCCCATTATTATTTATTTTTTTTGTTGATAATAAGTATTTTCCAACTTTTGAATTTGGCTTGCAAAGTAACTACTTTTTTCGGGATTATCCAAACTTAATTTTGTATAAATTTTAATTGCCTTTTTGTAATACCCTTGTTTTTCATATACCATAGCGAGTGTTTCACTTACAATATCCTCATTTTCGAGAAGACTGTTCTTTTCAATTTCAGCAGAGAATTCTTTATCAGGGAGGGGTGTAGAAATTTTAGGCTTTTCCAGAAGAAATTTATCTATAATTATTTCTTTCTCGTCTTTTATGGTTTTGCTTTTCGCTTTTTGGGTATGTTCTTTGATTTCCTCCTGATGAAATACGTTGGGTATTTCTTCTGAAATACTTAATTTATTGCCCTTCTTTTGGTTGTGAGTACCAGAAAATGAATCAATTATGGTTTTTAAAATCTTCCGACTGGGTGAACAAGCAGCTGCTACAGACAATTGTTTTTCAAAATCAGTATTTTTGTTTTTTAAAAGATTCAGGCATAATAGTATTTGTGATGTCTGGCAAAAAGGGTATGCTGCAGTGATTTCCATTAGTTCAGAAATACTTTTTTTGTTTAAAGTTTCGGGAGATTTTAAATAAAGGAGGTAATTTTCTTTGGTCATAATTATTTTTTTATGTCTTAAAATCTGTTGTTAAAAAGCATTTGTTGGTTTAGCCGAAGCAGCTAATTTTTGCTTCCAGCTATATCAATTACCAGTTAACGACAGCTTTATTAAAAATATCTTCTACTAATTCTTTATTTATCTGATCAATCAAATCCTTCTCTTCTGAGGACAAATCTTTCTGGCTATCATAATCTCTGTATCTTGAAAATGAAGATTCAAAATCCTGCTTATTATTTTTTGTGTTGGTAAATCTTACTTTTACAGTAATGGTTAATCTGTTCAATGCAGCTTGTTGATTAGCCTGCACTGCAACAGCCTGTACTGAATAATCGGAAATTTCACCTTCAATATTTAAATCGCCATTGGTTTTAATAATGTTTAAATTGGTTTGTGATGCAAATTTATCTCTTAAAGCAAGTGTAAATTTTTGACTAAGGGTAGGTTGAACCAAAGGGGCATTATTTGGAAATTGCAAAATAGAAATAGATTTAACATCAGGGGAAATGGAAGCACCTGTAAATGAGTAGAATCCGCATGCGCTTAATAGCGTTGTCAGAACAAGGAATGAAAGTATTTTAAGTAAATTATTCATCTGAGGATACAATAATTAGTTGTTTTATGCAGGCTGTAAAATTAAATATTAATTTCAAATTCTTTAAGTTTTCTGTACAGGGTTCTTTCAGAGATTCCCAATTCCGCTGCAGCTTTCTTTCTTTTTCCTTTGTATTTTTCCACAGCTTTTTTAATCAGATCCATTTCTTTTTTTTGTAAAGATAATATTTCTTCAGCTTCTATGATATTTTTTGTCGGCTCATGAAAAGATTTTTCGTCATACGCATTTTGAACTTCAAATTCTTTATCTTCATCAATAAAAGCATCAAAATCCTGATTGTATTTGTTGATAAAAGTTTTTTGCTTATGATTAATATTGGCATTCATGCCGGTAGTTTGTGTAATTTCTGCTATAATTTTTTTCAGGTCATGGATATCCTGCTTCATATCGAAAAGCACTTTGTATAATAATTCCCTTTCAGAAAATCCCTGGGAAGTATCAGATTTATCAACTAAAACCGGAAGTTCACGATGATTGATTTCTGGTAAATACTTAACGAGTGTTTCTAAAGTAATATCTCTATCTCTCTCAATAATTGATATTTGTTCAGTGATATTTTTGAGCTGGCGAACGTTTCCCTGCCAATGATAATTCGTTAAATATTGGCGGGCCTGTTCTTCCAGCTGTAAAGAAGGCATATGGTATTTCTCTGCAAAATCTGAGGCAAATCTTCTGAATAACAGGTCAATGTCCTGCTTTCTGTCTTTTAGAGAAGGAACTGATATTGGGACCGAATTAAGTCTGTAATATAAATCTTCTCTGAATTTTCCTTTTTGAATTGCTTGTAATATGTCTACATTTGTTGCGGCTACTACCCTAACGTTTGTTTTAACTGCTTTCGAAGAGCCAACTTTCATGAATTCACCCGATTCGAGTACCCTGAGTAAGCGAACCTGAGTAGAAAGAGGAAGTTCAGCCACTTCATCCAAAAAAATGGTACCATTATTAGCTACTTCGAAATATCCTTTGCGGGATTCATGGGCATCGGTAAAGGAGCCTTTTTCATGTCCGAATAATTCAGAGTCTATGGTTCCTTCCGGTATTGCACCACAATTGATTGCAATGTAAGGCCCATGCTTACGGGCACTTAACTGATGAATAATTTTAGGAAAAACCTCTTTCCCAACGCCACTTTCGCCTGTAATCAATACGGTAATATCAGTTGGGGCTACCTGACTGGCAATTTCAATAGCTCTGTTGAGTAATGGAGAATTCCCAATAATTTCAAAGCGTTGTTTGATGGACTGAATGTTCATTTTTATTGATTTTCAAAGTTATAATTCAATATGAATGAGTTATAATAGAGCATACAAAATTACTATATTTTTTTGATGTATGACAAAATGTCATGTTAATTTTATAAAAAAAGCTTGTGTTATTTTGAACACAAGCTTTTTAAATAAAATAGATTCAATATATTTAGAATTCAACAATAAATTCAACACGTCGGTTTTGTTTTTGGCCGTCTTTTGTTTTATTATCAGCAACCGGCATTACATCACCATAACCTGCAGTTATCATTCTTGTTTCTTCAACACCTTGTTTCAATAAATAGGTTTTAACAGAATTAGCACGTTTTTCTGACAAGGTCTTGTTTTTAACAGCATCCCCGACATTATCAGTATGTCCGTTTATCTGAAGTTTGTAGGTTGGGTTTTCTTTCATGATGTTAGCGATCTGGTCAAGGATAGGGAATGATGGTTTAAGAATAATATCTTTACCGGTAGCAAATTGAATACCTTGAAGCGCTTTTCTAAATGTTTCCTTAACTGCTGCTTTCACTTCAGGACATCCTTTATTTTCCTTTAAACCGGAGACATCGGGACATTTATCGTCAATATCAGCAACACCGTCATTGTCTTTATCCGGACAACCTTTTAGTTCTTTGCTCCCTTTAACATTAGGGCATCTGTCTTCTGCATCTGTTATTCCATCACCATCTGTATCGGGACAGCCATTAAAGGCAGCCAATCCTTTTACATTAGGACATTTGTCTTCGGCATCGGTAATGCCATCTCCATCTGAATCAGGACAACCCTGGAAGGCAGCCAATCCTTTAACGGTTGGGCATTTGTCTTCGGCATCTGTTATTCCATCACCATCTGTATCAGGACAACCCTGGAATGCTTCTATTCCTTTTACATCAGGACATTTGTCAAGGTAATCAGGAATTGCATCTCCATCAACATCAAGCGGGCATCCATTTATGTCAATTTTAACACCTATTGGTGTATTCGGACATTTATCCAATTTATCAGGAATTCCATCTTTATCAGTATCTCTGGGTGAGCCAAAACTAAATACAAGGCCTAAAGAGTGTGCCATGAAATTATCATTTTTTTGAGATATTAGTTTATCTCTGTTATCATTGTTTGTAAAATTATACAGGAATTGATATTGCAGCGCCACCCAATCTGTTAAATTACAATTTAAACCAAGGCCAGCAGTATATAAATAATCATATCCTCCGTTTATACTGCCTCCAGATTCGGGATAATTCCACATGTTAGCCATTCCGCCTCCAACAGCTAAATAAGGTGCAAGTATTGCATTTTCTTTAAAAATATAGCCGTTATTTAATTTATAAGCGAATAATAAGTTCCCATCAGCCTTTCTTCCTATGAATTTTAGTAATTTTGTTTTAGTATAGGCATAATTACCAAAAGTTCCCTGTAATTTTACATCAAAAGATTTACTAATGTAACGACTTAATGATATTCCTCCAAAACCACTAAAATCAGAGCCATATTCTAAAAAGCCATTTCCTAGATCTCCATTGTACTCTGTTTTTCCACCGAAAATTCCAAAACCCCATTTTCTATCTGCATTTTGTGCATTTACGCTAATTGTCAGACTAATTAGTAATAAAAAAGTAAAAAATTTCTTCATATGAATATTATTTATTGGTTAATATTGGAACAAAGATAATAAATAAATAGCTTTTTTTCTATTTTGTGAAATTTTTTTTAAATAAAAAAAATGGAGATTTACCAAAAGCAAATCTCCATCAGATATTGTCAACAATTGC
>CAIUKU010000321.1 GCA_903899825.1 uncultured Bacteroidales bacterium
AAGTTCAATTAAAACTTCTTCAATATTCCAATCGTTTCCGCTTATTATTTTAAGTGAAGTGGGATTAGGTATGTTGGAAGAAAAATTGATTTGATTAACATTCAAGCCAATACCAATTATGGAGGATTGAAATAGATTTCCTAATATTTCATTTTCAATTAAAATTCCTGCAATTTTGAAATTTCCAATATAAATATCGTTTGGCCACTTAATTTTGATAAGATTATCATCCAACTTTGTTTTTAAAAAATCAATCATTCCAAGAGAAACAGCTTTATTTAAAAGAAACTGATGTGAAGGCTCTATCATCTTCGGATGAATTATTAAACTAAATGTTAGGTTTTTAGAAAATTCACTTTCCCATACATTTCCTTTTTGACCTTTACCTTTTGATTGAGAAATTGCCCAAATTACAGTTCCTTCTTTCGTTTCATTATTTTTTAACAAATCACTTGCAAACTCGTTGGTTGAGTTTACATTAGACAGATTAATTATTTTCTCTTTTGTGATAAATTTTCCAAACATAATTGTGATTTCATTTGTTTGTAAAAATAATAAAATATTCATTTAAAAAGTATTGAATATAATCACTAAAAAAACGTAATTTTGCATGCTATAATTAAAAATTGATGGCAAAAAAGAAAATTAATTCAACTTCGGCTATGTTGGTCGATATTATTGTAAAAGGGATACAGGAAAAAAAAGGACAAGAAATTACTATAATGAATCTTTCAACGGTTCATAACAGCATGTTCGATTACTTTATTATTTGTAATGGAAATTCCAGAACGCAAACAGAAGCAATAGCAGACGCTGTTCAGGAAGAAGTAAGAAAAGCTATTGGCGCAACTCCCAGGTTTAAAGAAGGTTTTATAAATTCAGAATGGATATTACTTGATTATTTTGATATTGTAGTACATATATTTCAAAAAGAAACACGTGCTTTTTATCAATTAGAAAAACTTTGGGCTGATGCTGAAGTTAAAATTATTGAAGATATTGATTAATAAGATATTGAAAAATATAAATTAAATGGAAAACGATAAAGATAAACAAGAAAAAAACACAAGTCCTGATAAAAAAGGAATGTTTAATATGCAAAAAAAACCAAAATTCAGTTTTTATTGGATATATGGAATACTGGCAGTAGTTTTTATTGCATTGCAATTTTTTAATAGCAACTCCTTAAAGGAAGAAGATAAAACTATAGGCTGGAGTCAATTATCAAAAATGTTTATTAAAAATGATATTGAAAAAATTGTTATAGTAAACAAAGAAGCAGCAGAGATTTATATAAAAAATGAAAGTATTGCCAAAGATACTACCTATAAAAACATTAAACCTGAAGGATTTAGCAGCACTTTTAAAGGAAAAACTTTTTATATTTATAAATTTATTACGTTAGATGGATTTCAGAAAGACATTACTGAGCTTCAGAATAAAATAATAGCCAATGATACAATTGGAAAAACAGAAGCTGAAAAACAACTTATCATAAACAGGGATCCTGTTCCTATAGCACCTGAAAACCGTAGAGATTGGGGAAGTGAAATTTTTGGCTTTATATGGCCTTTCTTAATACTCATCTTAATTTGGTTTGTTTTTATGCGTATGATGGGCAAAGGAAGTGGAGGCGGACAGATTTTTAATATAGGCAAATCAAAAGCACAACTTTTTGATAAAGACACAAGTGTAAGTATTAATTTCCACGATGTTGCCGGTTTAGAGGAAGCCAAAACAGAAATTATTGAAATAGTTGACTTTTTAAAAAATCCAACAAAATATACTGAATTGGGAGGTAAAATCCCTAAAGGTGCCTTATTGGTCGGACCTCCGGGAACCGGGAAAACATTACTTGCTAAAGCTGTAGCAGGTGAAGCAAAGGTTCCATTCTTCTCAATTTCCGGTTCTGATTTTGTTGAGATGTTTGTTGGTGTTGGTGCTTCAAGAGTGAGAGATTTATTTAAACAAGCCAAAGAAAAAGCACCCTGCATTATTTTTATTGATGAAATTGATGCCATTGGCAGAGCAAGAGGTAAAAATGCAATGACTGGAGGAAATGATGAAAGAGAAAATACGCTCAATCAATTACTTACTGAAATGGATGGTTTTGCGACCAATGCCGGAGTTATAATTTTAGCTGCAACCAATCGTGCTGATATTCTAGATAAAGCCTTAATGCGTGCAGGAAGATTTGATCGTCAGATTTATGTTGAACTACCTGACTTAGAAGAACGAAAAGCAATTTTTGTTGTGCACATGCGTAATTTAAAAAACGATACCAGCTTAAATGTAGAGTTTCTTGCAAAACAAACACCTGGCTTTTCGGGTGCAGATATTGCCAATGTTTGTAATGAATCAGCATTAATTGCTGCCCGTAAAGGAAAAAAAGTTATCGAAAAACAGGACTTTTTAGATGCTATAGACCGTATTGTCGGTGGATTGGAAAAAAGAAACAAAATTATTTCACTCGACGAAAAGAAAGTAATTGCTTTCCATGAAGCAGGTCATGCATCAATCAGTTGGTTACTCGAACATGCACATCCATTGGTTAAAGTAACAATAGTCCCACGAGGGAAAGCTTTAGGAGCAGCATGGTATTTACCTGAAGAACGTCAGATTACTACTTCTGAACAGATGCTGGACGAAATAACAGCTGCTTTAGGTGGAAGAGCTGCAGAACAGGTTACTTTTGGAAAAATTTCTACAGGTGCCTTAAATGATCTTGAAAAGGTTACAAAACAAGCCTATGCAATGGTAGTTTATTTTGGCTTAAATGAAAAAATCGGTAACATAAGTTATTACGATTCATCAGGTCAGCAGGAATATTCTTTCTCAAAACCTTATAGTGAAAAAACAGCAGAATTAATAGATCAGGAAATTCATTTTTTAGTTGAAACTGCTTACCAACGTGCAATTAAACTATTAGAAGAAAATAAAGATAAATTAAATAGTTTAGCAACCGTTTTAATTGAAAAAGAAGTAATATTCAGAGAAGATTTGGAAAATATATTTGGTAAACGTCCATTTGAAAAGGACAGGGAAGTTGATTTGATGTTTGAAGGTTACAATAATAACAATACAAACATAACTATCAATACTGAACTTCCTGCGTCGCTGCCTGAATTAAATCCCAAAAACAGTCCTGATTTATCATAAATTAACATTGCTTTGAAAATGAGTTATTTTATATTCATAATTTAAAGTTATATTATACAGAATTAGGTTATTAAATTCAATTTCATAATAACCTAAAAAAAATGAAAGTGTTTTTAAAATAAAACATAATGAAAGAAAGCACCGCAAAAGAAAAAGTACTTAAGCAAATAAGAGATGCATTAATTGACAAATCAGATAATCCATTTCCTGATATTGATTTTGAAACATCTGTCTATAATGAGATTACAGAATCCTTAGATATAACTTTTGCAGAAGCATTTAATGCAGTTTCTGGTAATTTTATATATTGTATGGATAATAATGATTTTATTGATAATTTTAATCAGATATCTGAAAATAATAAATGGGCCAATATTTTTTGTATTGATACTGATCTGCTCAAATTACTTAGCAATACCAAATCAACTGTTTCATCTGATGAAAATAAATTTTTAAATCAAAATATTGGGATAACAAAGTGTGAATTTTTAATTGCACGCTTAGGCAGTATAATGGTTTCTTCAAAACAAATGTCAGGAAGACGAATGAATGTTTATCCAGAAACTCATGTTATAGTTGCCTATACATCCCAATTAGTTGAAGATTTAAAACATGCGCTAAAACTAATAAGAGTCAAATACGATACAATGCCTTCAATGATTTCATTGATTACCGGTCCTAGCCGAACTGCTGATATTGAAAAGACATTGGTAATGGGAGCTCATGGTCCTAAAGAGTTGTATGTTTTTTTAATTGATGATAGTATTTAATATTTTTTAGATGGATGAAGAATGGGTAGTTATTTACAGCTCTCAACAATTATATGAAATTGAATTACTTTCTGGTTTTTTATTAGAAAATGATATTGAATCTTTTGTTATCAACAAACAAGATTCTTCTTATTTAATTGGAGAAATAGAATTGCATGTACCTATAAACAGTATTTTAAAAGCCAAACAACTTATTTCAAATTTTAATCAGAGTGAATAATTTAATAACCAGGTCTATAACAGGCTCTATCTTTGTAATTTTAGTTGTTGCCTCTATCCTACTCAGTCACTATTTTTTTTCGGTAGTTTTTTTGTTGTTTACTATACTTGGTGTTGCTGAATTTTATACAATAGTAAGTAAAGAAGATTATATGCCTCAACGTATCGTTGGAATTGCCATTTCTATTGTTATTTTTTGTATTTTTTCGCTGATTTCAATTACCAATTCAAATATAAAATTATTGCTTATTCTGATTCCTCTCTTTTTTATACCTTTTTTAATAGAACTTTTCAGCAACAAAAAACATGTAATTTATAATTTATCAACAACTTTTCTAGGAATAATTTATATTGCAATTCCTTTATCATTGCTCAACTTCTTCCCAAATTTATCATTTGAAACCGGAGTATACAATAAAGGTATTTTGTTGGGTTATTTTATTTTAATCTGGACAAATGATACATTTGCATATTTAGTGGGTGTAAAACTTGGAAGAAGAAAATTGTTTGAAAGAATCTCCCCGAAAAAATCGTGGGAAGGTAGCATTGGTGGTTTCTTTTTTAGTTTATTATCAGCCTATATTTTATCTTGTTTTTTTGTAGAATTATCTTTTTTAGAATGGGTAGGAATGGCAATAATAATTGTGGTTTTTGGTACATTGGGTGATTTAACTGAATCCATGTTTAAAAGAAGTCTAAATATTAAGGATTCTGGAAACATTCTGCCTGGCCATGGTGGAATTTTAGACCGTTTGGATGCTTTGTTTATTTCTGTTCCTTTTGTTTTCTTTTATCTTTTACTGATCAACTATTTTAATTAAAATCAATAAATTAATGAGAATATATGAAAATTCATAAAGAAGGTTATAAAATATTAGTTGCTAGTTTTTTTTTATTTCTGGCAATTTTACTACTTGAAAAATTATTTATAAAAGATTTTTCCTCTATTTTATATTTTACATCCTTTGTATTATTGGTTTTATATATATTAATAGTCAGGTTTTTCAGAGTACCTGTTTTCAAAATTGAAACGAATAAGCATCAAATTCTTTGTCCAGCTAATGGAAAAGTTGTAGTAATTGAAGAAGTGGAAGAAACAGAATATTTTAAAGATAAAAGATTGCAAGTTTCTGTATTTATGTCACCTAATGATGTCCATGTTAACAGGTATTCAATCAGTGGCATTGTCAGATATAGCAAATATCATCCTGGTAAGTTTCTGGTAGCCTGGCATCCAAAATCTTCTACTGAAAATGAAAGAACAACAATAGTAGTAGAAAACGAAAAGGGAATTAGCATACTAACGAGACAAATTGCCGGATTTGTTGCCCGCAGAATCGTTTGTTATTCAAAAGTCGGTGATATTGCAAAGCAAGGTGATGAACTTGGTTTTATTAAATTTGGTTCCAGGGTTGATTTACTCTTACCTTTAAATGTTGATATTAAAGTAAATATCAACCAAAAAGTTATTGGTGGAAAAACAGTAATAGCTA
>CAIUKU010000322.1 GCA_903899825.1 uncultured Bacteroidales bacterium
GGTCCTTCGGACGCTGTCAGGTTAATTTGCATATCAGACCTTTCAGCGTCAGTATCAAATCCACTAACTAAACGGCATTGTACCTTTATTATTCATCTTGTGCTTTTTAATTTTCAAATTAATTAATTAACTTAAATCAATTTCAATTAGTTAAGAGATTTTAACGCTGACAGGTCCTTCGGACGCTGTCAGGTTAATTTGCATATCAGACCTTTCAGCCTCAGTATCAAAGCCACTAACTAAACGGCATTGTAACTTTATTATTCATCTTGTGCTTTTTAATTTTCAAATTATTTAATTTTCCAGACTACGTCATTTGCGTGTTGAATTATCGAAGTCAGGAGTACTTATGCGCACTTGAATATATTTTTTTTTAATTTTCAAATTTTCAAATTATTTAATTTTCAAATTTAAAAAAACCAACCCATTCCTATTCCGAAAAAATTTCCCACTTTTCCATTGCTGTAAATATGTTTGAGCCCGAAATGAGGTGAAATTGAGAAAGATTCAGTTGGTTTAATATGCATTTTCATTCCAACAGAGAGGGTGATTGTAGAACGCATATTTCCCATTATGTTATAATCAGTTGAAAAAGGGTTGACAAAAGGGGCCAGCTCAAGCCAGTCACGTGGATAGGTGTGAAAACTAATACCTTCGGGAATAATAATCGTAAGAAATAGCAAATAAGCCCATCCATTATCGTCAGCACCTGAAGTTAAAAAATAAGGATCCGCTCTGAACATTTCTATTAAACCTGCAACAGCTCCTGGGTAATGGATATAGGTATTGTTGCTTTGATTAACACCCAGAGTATACTGGTAATTTAAACTGAAGTTTCTATGAATAAAGTATTCTCCGGATAAGCCATAAGAAGTGAGTGTTCCTGAATTAAAAAAGGATATTTCGCTCATGGCTGATACTCTGATATCGCCCCGTCTCTGAGAATAGGAAGAGAGATTGATCAATAAAATAAAAATACCAAGCCAACCGAGTTTTTTCAATTTATATAAGAATTTACAGGTTTTTATCAATGATGGTTGCAGCAGCCTGTGCAGTAGGAACTATCAGCATATCGTTAATATTCACATGTTTGGGCAGAGAACATACATAATAAATGGCATCGGCAATATCTTCTGCTTTTAATGGAATAAATCCTTTGTAAACATTGTCAGCACGTTCCTGATCACCTTTAAAACGAACCACCGAAAATTCTGTTTCAACAGCTCCGGGTTCTATCAGGCTCACTTTTATACCATGTTTTAATAAATCTATCCTCATGCCTTTGGTAATGGAATCAACAGCAGCTTTGGTGCCACAATACACATTCCCATTCATATAAGCCTCTCTGCCTGCAATAGAACCAATATTTATAATGTGTCCGGAGGCATTCTCTATCATAAGTGGAATAATAGCACGGGAAACATAGAGCAAGCCTTTGACATTGGTATCAATCATGCGTTCCCAGTCGTCGATAACACCCTGTTGTATAGGATTTAAACCAACAGCAAGACCGGCATTATTAACCAGAATATCTATTTTTTTCCATTCATACGGTAATGCATTGATTTGTTTCTCAACCTCATCTTTATCGCTGACATCCAGTACCATTTTATAGATATGGCTCCCATAATTTTGCTGGAGAGAATCGCATATTTCGTCCAGTAATTCACTTCTTCTGGCTGTTAAAATTAAATTATAATCTTCTTTTGCAAATTTAAAGGCTGTTGCTTTTCCAATGCCGGCACTTGCACCGGTAATCATTACTGTTTTATTTAATTTAAAATCTGACATTTAGCTTTTTTCTGTTTATTATATTTTATAATTTAAATCAATGCCAAAGATAAAAGTAAAATTTGTAATGCGGATATTTTTTCCAAAAGTTTAAATAATTATTCATCCTACGATTGATGTTATCGTAAGTAA
>CAIUKU010000323.1 GCA_903899825.1 uncultured Bacteroidales bacterium
ATTTGATTTTATTCTTTTTTACTGATATGAATGTCCGAACGGGCAATTTTTATATAATTTTTAAACTATAACCTAATGACATTGCCCTTAGGGACTTTCATTAATATTGAAACTGTTATACTCCCATCATTCTTCATAATTCATAATTCAATCTTCCGTCTTCAAACTTCCGTCTTCCGTCTTCTATCCTCTTCACCCTTTTCGTTCTCCCCGTCTTAGTTTACCCATGTCCTTGAAAAGATCTTTCAGCATTTGTTTTTGCTCCACATTGCAGATATTTCCCAATTCAATGACATGATAAAAGGTATATAAATCTATCTTCTCTGCCAGCATTCCTATCTGTTGAATCATGATTTTCATACCGGCAGTATCTGTACTTTTTTC
Organism: uncultured Bacteroidales bacterium; assembly: GCA_903899825.1. Lineage (GTDB taxonomy): Bacteria > Bacteroidota > Bacteroidia > Bacteroidales > JACABE01 > JACABE01. Next base: position 385 of record CAIUKU010000323.1, read on the forward strand.
GAAAGCTGACAGAAAAAGCTGTTGTTTACATTGATGCAGACTATCGAGTAAGGGTGTAATTCTACGCATTTGCTGCTGTTCACTCTCATCAAATGCCATTTTTTGTGCTGCATTTAATTTTAATTCAGCAATTACAAAATCGGGGATCAGCTTTTCCGAACGGGGTGGCGGTGGAAAAGGTCGTGGTGGTTTATGTAGCCATATCATACTGAGAGTAGATATATTGAGAACGACCAAAATAACAATGGCCCAAAATGCAAATTTTTTTTCTTTAAAATAATTCATAAATTCTCCTTTTTATTTTTGAATACTTAAATAATAATCGTTGCTTCTCATATAGTTATCTGAAAGCTGTATCAGGGCAATAGTTCTTGTATCATTATACAGGTGTTGGTTGTGCAGATAGGAATAGACAATAGTCACATTGAAACCAATCAGAAATACTATCAATACTGGTTTGAGTATCGCCTGAAAATTGAATACACCAGACTTTGAATCTAATCTTTTTTCAATAAAGGCCATTTGACGGGTTTCAAAAAAAGGATTGGCTTTTACTTTATCCTGTATCTCGAGTAACTCCAGGCTTTCTTCTGCTGCTTGTATGTATTTTTGTGTTTTCATATCTTTGTATTATTATTGACGTAGATGTTTAAAAAATCCTTCTTTTTATTCATCAATTTTTCTGAAATAATTTTCCAGTTGTTTTTTTAATGAAACTTTAGCCCTTGATAATAAAGATTCCACTGCCGATTCGGTGGTATCCATTACTTTTGAAATTTCCCTTACCGTCAGATCTTCAAATTTCGAAAGTGTAATCGCGATGTGTTGATTTTGCGGTATTTTATCCAATGCCTGGTACAAAACTTTGGTTCTTTCCCTGTTTTCCATCATTGTCAATGCATCATCTTCGTACTGTGCAATTTCTTTGGTATTGATCTGATCAATATGAATCAGTTTTTTAAAGAAAGCTATCCGTTTTTGGGTATTTCGTTTTCGGCAAACATCCAGGGATTTGTTCACTGCAATACGGTAAATCCAGGTAGCAATACTTGATTCACCTCTGAAACGATGATAGGACAGATAGACTTCTAAAAAGACTTCCTGTGCCACATCTTCAGCATCCTCCCGGTTATGAAGAAAACCATAACAGGTATTCACCACCTTGTCTTTGTAATCATTCATCAATTGCTGAAATATTGCAGTATTCTTCATGTAGTCATTATTTTTACCAAAATTAATTGCATAGGATGTATGTAAGATGAATTTTTGCAATCCTGCTTTAGCAGCGAAATATTTAATTTAACCGAGTCCTTGTTCTTATTTTAGATGCAAAAACAACTAATATCCTTCGTTCTTAATAAGGCATAAAGATACAACGAAATTTCTTAAGGAATAATTCTGGATTATTTCTTTTAATTAGAGCAAAATAGATGTAAATTTGTAATGATTTTTAAATGAAAAAAAATGAAAAAGAACACATCCCTCTTTTTTTATTTTATTTTTCTTTTTTCAACATCTTTGAACGCTCAGCTTACACTCAGTTTTTCTACAACGTTGAACCATGGATGTAATGGAAATCCATGTAATTATTCAGGTCCATCGATTCTTATCAACGAAGTAATGTTAACACCTTCTATCGGAGACGGATCAATGTATGATTTGGACAATACCCGTAGAGGCGAATGGATAGAATTATACAATCCTGATCAATGCAAGTCAATAGATATTTCCTGCTATTACCTGGGGAACAATGCACATGATCCTGATAATTATGGAGGCGGTTACCGTATTCCGGATAATACCATTGTACCTCCCATGGGATTCGTCGTTATCAGAGGAGAGTATGCACCTGCGGTTCCATCAAATTTGCTGATACAAAACGGAGGAAAAACCATAGAATTAATTGCAGACAACCAGGCTAATAATATTTGTATTGAAAATGGAGGAAACCGTCTTTGGTTCCCCAATGCCGGTGGCTGGTTTGCTTTTTACAATCGGGATGGCGTCCCTCAGGATGCCATTTCATGGAACAGCCTTACCAACTCCTGCATGAGCTGTCCGCCTTGTATTGCAAGTGCAACCAGCTGCAATGATGCTGCTTTTCTGGCTGCTTATGATGCCATTTCTGTAAATAACAAATCTTATATAACCCCTTTGGATCCACTCAGCTTTAAGGGTCAATCCTGGAGAAGAATACCGGATGGTGCTAACTGGAATGAAAATCCCGCAAGCCCAACCATGGGAGATTGCAATACCATCTGCAATCCACCACCCGTCATTAGCTGCGACGGAACAGCCACAGTGAATGTTTCAGGAGGAACTCCCCCTTATACCTTTTCATGGAATACACCACAAACTAATACGACCAGTACAGCTACAGCACTCTGTCAGGACACGTATTGCGTAAGCGTTAAAGATGCAATGAATATGCAGGAGACTGCCTGTGTAAACATACTGAATTATTCACCCCCACTTACATTTGCACCTGTTCCTGTTATTTATCTTAACGACGAAGTAAAATTTCTGGATTTAGTCCCTTTTGTAACACCCAAAGGCGGTTATTTTCACGGTCAGGGTGTTATAAGTCCTTATTTTTATGCATCAAATATAGGAATTGGCACTTATACAATTACTTATGACTATGCTGATGATAAGAGCTGTAAAAACAGTATTACCCAAAACATATATGTTCTTCCCGGATCTGAGCTATTAATTCCAAACTTTTTAACGCCTAATGGAGACCATGCAAATGATGAATTTATCATTACATATTATGGAATTGTAAATTTCCGTTGCATTATTTACAACCGTTGGGGAAAGCAAATATATGAATGGAACGATATCAGCAAAGGTTGGGATGGAAAAACAGCAAACGGGACTTTGGCTGCCGAAGGGGTCTATTATTATATTTTGTATGCCAAGGGTTATGATACCATACAATACGAAAAACACGGTTCTGTCACACTCTTTAGATAATAAAACAAAAAATCAAAATTGGTACATTTTTTGTGCTAACCCTCTTGTAAATCATAAATATTAATACCATTAAAGTTTAAAACAGTAAGCGTTAAAATTTCTTAATTCTACTCACAGATAGTGAAATAAGCTTACTTTTGTAAAATAAAAATATCAAAGAAGATGAAAAAACTATATACTTTTTTCCTTATTTTAGTAAATATCAACCTAGTTTCTTTTTCTCAGATAACGGTAACGAATACCGATATGCCTGTTACAGGGAATATGATAAATAAGAGCACAGCACTTACAGCAGGCACAATTGATTATACCCTCACAGGTGCTAATCACAACTGGGATTTTTCAGCTTTGAATCCGGTTAGTCAGACCGTAGATACTTTTGTATCCGTTATTTCTACTCCAATTTACTATTATCCTTCATATATTACCAGTGCTGATAAAGCTTTAAAACAACCAAATATCAATCTGGGAATTGCCCAAATGAGCAATGTCTATAATTTTTATAAAAATAGTACATCTGCTTATAACCTGGTTGGTTATGCTGCCCAGATCAATGCCATCCCTATTCCTTTAAAATACACTACAGCTGATCGACTTTATAAATTTCCACTAAATTATGGAAATATTGATTCATCAGCATCTGTTGCTACAATCAGCATTCCCGGAGTAGGATATTTTAATGAGTCAAAAAAACGCTTAAATACTGTAGATGGTTGGGGAACTTTAATTACGCCTTACGGTAGTTTCCCAGTTTTAAGAATTAAATCAGTAATTTACCAGAGAGACAGTTTAAGTTTGGATACCATCCCTTTTCCTGTTCCTGCAATTATCAGAAATATTATTGAATATAAATGGGTTGGAAAAAACAACGGCATCCCTTTATTGGAAATTGTAGAGACTTCTTTTGGTATTTTACCTGCTTTTACTACTACCATCAATTATATTGATTCTGTAAGGAATCTCAATCCGGTTACAGTTGAAAAAGTTGTGAACGGAAGCGAAAGTATTAAAATTTTCCCTAATCCTGCAATCAGCCAATTCTCAATTTCCTATACCCTTAACAGGTCAGCTGATGTGGATATCCGACTTTTTGACCTGACGGGTAAAGAAATAAAGATTATTGAAAAAGGATACAGGGAAAAAGGCTCAAGCCAACAAACCTTCAATGTGCAAAACGAAAAACTGATCAAAGGTATTTATTTCATACGTTTTCAGTTTGATAAAACTACCTATACCAAAAAGCTGGCAATATTGTAATTATTCTATCATCAGATTACATCCTCTGATATCACTGTGGTCGAATCTGCCTAAGACTTCAAAACTACCATCAACGTGAAGTTTTCCAAGATCCTGTGTGGCAATAAAGCTGCATGAATTTAGATTTGCAAAATCAATTACATTGATACCTCCGGTTTTATTAACTTCCAACATTGCTCTTGGATCATTTGTATCTCTGATTAAAACTTTCATCCAGGGAGGCGTTTCAAATATACCGTTTCCTTTAGAATAAGCCTGTGACAGCAATTCTGTCATTCCGTATTCACCATGGATGGAAGCTACTCCAAATGCATTTTGTAAAATAAAATGCAACTCTTCTTTTAGCATTTCTTTCCGCCTTCCTTTCATTCCGCCTGTTTCAAAAATAATACAATCAGGAATCACAACAGGATATTTTTCCGCAAGATCAAGCAATGCATAACTAACCCCAAATAAAATGGTTTTTTGATTTAAGTTTTTTAATTCGAGTAATTTATCCGTTAATTTTTTAAAATCATCCAGATAAAAGCCACTGTCAGGATGTGCTGTTTTCTGAATCAAATGACTGATCATAAATATTAAGGAAGAATGCTTCTGTTCCTGATAATTTGGAAGCAAAGCAAGCAAACAATAATCTTTAATATTTCCATAAAAATGATGGAAACCCTTTAAAAAGCTATCCTGATAAACAGCTAAAGAGCTCACAAAATGTCTGCTCCTTTGCATGCCTGTAGTTCCACTACTTTCAAAATAATCAGAAGGAATTTTATCCCCGCAAACAATTGCATGGTTCTTAAATAATTCAACAGGTAAAAACGGAATCTTCTCAATGGTTTTTACCTGGTAAGGATCTATGTGATTATAATCTATGAATTGCTTATAAATTTTATTATTTTTGTACTGAAAATGAAATAACTCAAGCGCTGTTTCGTTAAATATTGAAACAGACTGTTGTTGAAAAAAAGGCGGGTTAGCTTTGTCAAAAAACATTAAAACAGATGTATAGTTGTACGAATATATTTGTAATTTTACAGTATGAATGCTTTTAATACATCATCAATAATTCAGAAATTTTAAATTAATGTCAAAGGTATATTTTTTTGTGATAATAATGGCAGTTGTAATACTTTTTTCCTGTAAAAAGGAAAAAGAATATCCTGTAATTCCTGCCATTGAATACAAAGAATTTCAATATGACCCTGGCAACCAGCAAGGAAATTTTGTTTTTAAATTTACAGATGGAGACGGGGATATCGGGCTGAAGCAATCTGATCATTATCCTCCTTTTGATACATCAAGTTACTACTATAATAATTTTTTTATTC
>CAIUKU010000324.1 GCA_903899825.1 uncultured Bacteroidales bacterium
AATTCTTTTTCAAAAACTTTGCAGAAATCATCCGCATTAACAAAAATTTCTATAATTTTATCCTGTAGCATTGGTTTTGTTTTTTTGTTGGTTTGCACTACAAAAATAAACAATTCCAATGCTGCTAATTATTTGTTATTCTATTATTTATGAACATTAATTGTTAATAACTCTTATCCCGAACTCAGGTTATCAGCTTTCCATTGCTGGCGATGGTAACAAATGCTGTTGAATTTTATATCTCGGCTTTATTGATTGGTTTTGGAATTGGAGTAGTATTTCCCACTTTTCAATCGATGGTGAATATGCTGGCCGATAGCAGACACAGGGGTGCTGCCAATTCAACCTTGTATACCGCGGTGGATATAGGAATGGGTTCCGGGATGATAGTAGCCGGACTGGTTGCTCAATATGTTTCCATTTCAACAATTTTCTGGATGAATGCGCTGATTTGTATGCTAGGTTTGCTGTTTTTCAGATTATTTGTAATCAGGTTTTATGAACAACAGCAATAAGTTTTTGGAATATAAGAAATACTTGGTAAATCTGAAGTAAATAGTACATATATTTAATAATCTGTCCTTGATTAAGAAAAACATATGTTTTTCCTTTAGAAATAGCTTATTGCAAAACAAGCTTTTCAACTTTAATAAATTTGCTTGTATTAATTTTAATAAAATAAATACCCTTTGTAAATCCTGAAAAATTCATTTCTTTTTTTAGTCTCTGAGGCGAACTCATGATGCTTTCGCTATATATTTTTTCACCTTGTAAATTATAAACACTTACTTCAGTATTTTCGTTTATACCGTCCATTTCCAGCATGATTTTTCCTTTGGATGGATTGGGATAGAGCTTATAATATAAATTATTGATATTCTCATTGATACCTATAGGTGTAGAAATTGGATAATTGGCTGAAGCAATGCCACTTCCACAGGCATTATTCCCTTTTACAGTTAAATTTCCGGATGTAGCATTGGCAGTAAAGTTCATCCACACACTATCTGATACAGTGGTATCAGAAGGCAAAAAACTGACGCCGGTTCCGGAATAAGACCAGGTATAGAAAGTGGCATGATCAATTACAGGAACAGTATATAAAGCATTAATTTCATTCAGTTCAATGGTATCGTTGCCATGGGATGAAATTTCTACGGAAGCGTGCGGCAATGGATCAACAATTACTGTTTTTGAAATGGTACTGGTACAGGGAGTGTTTCCCTGGGTTGTAACTGTACATTGATACGTTGTATTTTCAGACGGATTGACCACTATGGATGGTGTGGTATCACCACCAGGTGACCATAAATAGCTGAGTGCTCCGGCCGGGGCTGAAAGGGTATCATATAGCCCTTCACAAAAAGCATCTGTAAAACCAAGGATTTCAAAAGGCTGACATTCACAGTCGAGGTATGCATATCCCCAATGTGCTCCGGGTGAACAATCAGAAATGGTAAATCTTACCGTAACATTTTGATTGATATAATCAGACAGGTTCACACTAACAGTGGTCCAGGTTTTATAATAAGTATTTGAACTGCCTACCTGAGTTAAACTTGTATTTGGCATTGCAATGGTAGCATTGGCACAGTTAATAGGATTTCCCATTTTATCATATAAATCACATTTGAAAAAAGGCTGTTGATAGTATGGATGACCTCCTGTTTGCAACACTAAGGCATAATGATAAATAAAATTCGTATTGATTCCAACTGTAAAACTTTGCTCGATGGAAGCTCCGTCATATATTTCATAGGTTCCGATATCTCCGATTTTAATTGATTTTGTGCCACTGTATACCTGAGGAAATCCGCCATAGGGATCATTACCAGAACTTAACGTTGTTATGGTAAAATTTGAATTAGCCGTTGTATTAAAAATTTTAGGATAATAAACAGGAGTAGCTGCTCCTGCTACCCCTTCATACTGCTGCCCTAAGGTTGCAAACCACCCATCATAATCATGTTCAAAACCCAGGTTGTAACAAGGTGGTTGAGGGGGTGAATAAATAACAGCTAACTGAAATGATCCAAAATTATTGCCTCCCTTCCCCCAAAACCGGATATAAACAGGTAAATACATAGGTAAACCAAATTTATCAATCTGAGGCATATTATCACCGGTAGCTTTATTGTCGTTACATGCAAGCAGCGTTAATCCCAAACAGCTACCTGAATAAATTGCCATTCCTCCATCCATCATGGTTTCTGCTTTTGCATCAAAAATAAGATGTCCACTTGGAGGAACGATTACTGCAAACCAAACATCACCTTCAATATAAGTGGCACATCCGGGAGCAGGCAATCCAACAGAAGGTGTTGCGTCAGAATTGCTATAAGTGGCATATACAGCAGTTGTAGAAGGTGTTATAAAAATAGCACCGGCACAATCATCATTCTGAGGAGGTGGTGGTAAAGGAGCAAAATTGGTATTTCCAAATCCGGAAATTGAAGTTAGCACGATTAATGAAACAATAAGCAGGAAAAAAAAATTTCTTAGAATTGACTTTAAATTTTTCATCGTTCAATTTTTAAGGATTATTCTGACAATATCACGATTGTAAGCTGAACTTTCATTTTTTGCATCTTGGAAAAATAAAAAAAATGCATTTAATTTGCAAAAAAATAGTTAAACAAAAATACAATAAATTCAAGTATATAGTTTAAAATATTTAACGAACTTATTATTGAAAAATTTAGGTTAAAAATACTACAGATTAATTTTCTTCTTTATAAAACAATTTATAAAAGTGCATACCGCTAATTTCATCAAAACCTTTTTCAATCATTTCGCGTTGGCCATGGATATAAATGTGAAAGTTTTTATCTAATTTGATAATGCTTTTCATACCACGGGCCTGTTTTTTAACGGCTGCTTCCGAGATATCAAAGCCATCGGCAATTTTCAGGTCGTTTTCATCTTCAAAGTTTTTTTTGTAATGTTTGAAAGTTTCAATGATCTGAGGCTCCTTCATTACATTTTCAGCAAAATCGTCAAAACTAAAGTTTTCGTTTTCCTTGAAAAACTGCAGGCTGTTGTTCAGCATATCTGCCTGGTCGGCTTTACTCACTTCGTATTCCTGAGGCAAACTTTTTACAACAAAACTTTTACACAAACTCAACACATTTTGTGTGTGATAATATTCGTCTTCACGGCTTCTGATATGCAGGAAATTATCGATCCAGTATTGGGCTTCACTCCCCTTGCTGAGGTTGTCGATTACAGCCACTACATAGCCCTTTTCAGGTTCTGTATTGAAAATCAGGCAACCTTTGTCCAGTTTGTTGATATTGATGCCTGCATCGCAGTCAATTTCAAAACCATCACCACTTGGAAAGACTTTTAAATAGGTATCACGGGTTTCGGATTTGAAAATACCGACTGCATCCATGCTTACTCCATCCAGCAAACAATCCTTAATGTATGCAATATAGATTTCCCCGCTTTTAATTTTGGGATGCACCGATTGCTCATAGAGGTGTTTGGCAATATTCACAGATTGTTCATACAATTCCTGAGGATCGGCAAAAACAGCACTTACATAGCTAAAGATTTCATTGAGTTTAATGTCTGTATCATGGTAAAGGTTGTAATATTCATTTTGTTTGAAAGGCGAAAAAAAATACTTCAGCAATAAATCGTTTATTTCCTTATCGGGTTGAAGAGGTAGTTTGGAAAAACGAATGCCTTCCTCATTGAGTTTGTTGCCGGTTTTATGTACTACCGTGGCTTCCAGCTTGGCAAAATCAGGATTAATCATAGAAAGTTAAGTGTATTAATAAAGGATGTAAAATTAAGGTTTTTTAGCTTTCAAATATATTAAATAAAAAAATCCTGCCAAACCTGACAGGATTTTTTAAAATATTAATATTAAATAAGTTATTCAATTAAATGTAAACGTATTGTAAAATAAATTTACTTTATAAACTTACAACTTTTCAACTTTATAAACTGTTTAGTACATTCCGCCCATACCGCCCGGCATGCCACCACCCATTGGAGGTGCAGGAGTTTCTTCTTTAATGTCGGCCAATACACATTCGGTAGTGAGTAACATACCTGATATAGAAGCTGCATTTTCCAGTGCAATTCTGGCTACTTTGGTAGGGTCGATAACGCCGGATGCATATAAGTTTTCATAAACATCGGTTCTGGCATTGAAACCAAAATCACCTTTGCCTTCTTTTACTTTCTGAACAACAACAGAACCTTCAAGGCCTGCATTGGCAACAATCTGACGCAATGGTTCTTCCAATGCTCTGAGGATGATTGCAATACCGGTAATTTCGTCTTCGTTGTCACCTTTTAATTTTGAGATAGCAGCAATTGCTCTGATATATCCGATACCACCACCAGGGATGATGCCTTCTTCAATAGCAGCACGTGTTGCGTGTAAAGCATCATCGAAACGGTCTTTCTTTTCTTTCATTTCAATTTCGCTGGCAGCACCTACATAAATAACAGCAACTCCACCGGCTAATTTAGCCAGACGTTCCTGTAATTTTTCGCGATCATAATCAGAAGTGGTTTTTTCAACCTGAACTTTAATCTGATTGATACGAGATTCGATGTTTGATTTTTCACCTTTTCCGCTAACAATGGTAGTGTTGTCTTTATCAACGGTAATTTTTTCGGCCTGGCCTAAATATGATAAATCAGCGTCTTCCAGTTTGTAGCCTTTTTCTTCAGAAATAACGATACCACCGGTTAAAATAGCAATGTCTTCCAACATTTCTTTACGTCTGTCTCCAAAACCAGGTGCTTTCACTGCAGCAATTTTCAATGAGCCTCTCAAACGGTTTACCACTAAAGTAGCCAGTGCTTCACCATCCACATCTTCAGCAACTATCAATAAAGGACGACTTGTTTGTACCACTTTTTCCAAAATAGGAAGAAAATCTTTCATATTGGAGATTTTCTTGTCATAAATCAAAATGTAAGGCATTTCGAAAACAGTTTCCATCTTATCGGTATCAGTTACAAAATAAGGAGAAATATAACCTCTGTCGAATTGCATACCTTCCACTACTTTTACAGTAGTTTCGATACCTTTGGCTTCTTCGATGGTAATCACACCTTCTTTTTTAACTTTACTCATGGCTTCTGCAATCATTTTTCCGATGAAAGAATCGTTGTTGGCAGAAATGGTTGCAACCTGTTCGATTTTTTCGTTGCTGTCACCAATTGATTTTGATTGTTTTTTCAGATCAGCAACCACAGCAATAACTGCTTTGTCAATACCGCGTTTCAAATCCATAGGATTAGCACCTGCAGTAACGTTTTTTAAGCCTGTAGTGATGATTGACTGAGCCAAAACAGTAGCAGTAGTAGTTCCGTCACCTGCTAAATCAGCAGTTTTAGAAGCAACTTCTTTCACCATCTGTGCACCCATATTTTCTACGGTATCTTTTAATTCTATTTCTTTTGCCACAGTAACACCATCCTTGGTTATTACAGGAGAACCGAATTTTTTATCAATAATTACATTGCGACCTTTAGGTCCAAGAGTTACTTTTACTGCATTTGATAATGCATCCACACCTTTTTTTAAGGCTTCGCGGGCTTCCCAATTGAAAATTATATCTTTTGCCATAATATTATATCTTTTTATATATTTTTAATTTACTTATTAAACAAT
>CAIUKU010000325.1 GCA_903899825.1 uncultured Bacteroidales bacterium
TCCCAAATTAAATGTTCAACATTGTGCGTACGCAATACAATTTTGGCTTTAGAATACTTTCTGATAACAGAAAGATAAGGTGTTAAATACAAAGTTTCTAATTGAATAATATCATACACATTGTTTTGAAGTATATCAATGAGTTTGCGTTCAAAATCAATAGAAATAAAGCGTTGAACATGATAAGAATTATTGGTAAACAGATTTAAAACAGCAGGTATCAACTTAATTTTTAAATCTATGAAAACAGCTTCAAATTGAGTAGATTTCATATACCATTCGGGGTAAGTATCAGTATTGGCAGGATTTTTATAACTGCTAACAGCTAATACTTTAAGCTGGTGTCCTTTCTTTAACAAACCTTCAGTAATCGCATACATTGCAATAGATCCACCTTCTTGCGGAGGGTATGGCGGTTTATTACAGAGTTGAAGGATATTCATGGATTAGTGATTAGTTAATGAAAATTGGAGAGTTGGTTATTGAATTAATAATAATTCATGATTTAAACTTATTTCTTCATTCCTTATACAATTTATTTTCTCCATGTCAGTTTTTTTAAAATCCTGGCCCATGCATCGCTATCAAATAGTGGAGAATCTGTTGTAGCTTTAAAGGTTAAAATAATGCCTATTGGGAGAAATACCATTGAAGATAACCACATCCCTGAAAAAGCATCTAAAACACCTTCTCGTGCAGATTTCTCTCCTATCATAGATATGATATGAAAAATAACAAAAAACAATACAGACATAACTACAGGCAAACCAAAACCACCTTTTCGGATAATGGTTCCCAAAGGAGCTCCGATAAAGAATAAAATGAGACAGGCTATTGAAAGCGTAAATTTCCGTTGCCATTCTATGTCATAACGACGGATATATTCTTCATTGTCTTTAAAATCAATTACCCAATAATCTATTTCGTTTTTTCCACCTCTGGCTGACTGAATGGCAGTTTCAAGTATTGGATTTCTTCTTTGAATTTCAATATTTGAAATAAAATCATTTTCCAGTTTTGGTAAAGTATCCAATACAGATTTATCTAAAGTATCATTTTGATTGACCATAAACTGAAATTTATTTATAGTATTTTTATAAAACTCAGTTTTCTTAGCATTCAGACCTATTTTCAAGGTATCTTCAGTTTCAGTTAATTGCTTTAAATTAAGCATTTGGAAATGATTTTTATACAAGCCTTCATTGGTTTTTGAAAATGCAAATGCCGATAAATCAAACCTGCGAAATTCTTCTTTAAAGCTGGTACGAATCATAGGGCGTGTAAGAAAATTTTCATAGGTACTTAAATCTTCATTGTAATTATTTCCTTCATAAAGCGTAAAAAAGAGAAAACGATTATCGGAAGTAAGTTCCATTTTACCGGATTTTGCTATAGTCAATTTAGAATTTCCAATTCTCTCAGTATGATCATATATCATAATATTATGAAGGGTTTTTCCATCTCTGTCTTTTTTCCCTACTTTAATTATATATCCGTCAATACCATCGTAATACATTCCCTCCTGAATATTGACAGCAGGTTTTTTGGATTGTACATCAAACAATAAGGTCTTAAACTTTAAATTGGCATAAGGCATCACATTGTTTGAAAAATAAAAAGCAATTCCACTGATAATAATAGACATAATAATCAATGGCTTCATTATGGTTCGCAAAGAAATGCCTGCTGCTTTTATGGCAGTAAGTTCATATTTTTCACCCAAATTACCAAAAGTCATCAAAGAAGAAAGCAATATTGCCAAAGGTAAAGCCAAAGGAACAAAAGTAGCAGATGCATAAAACATTAATTGAGCTATAATATACCATTCCAGACCTTTACCAACAAAATCATCAATATATTTCCATAAGAACTGCATCAACAATATAAAAAGGGCAATGAAAAAAGTCATCACCAAAGGACCTAAATAGAGTTTTATTACAAATGAATATATTTTTTTCAAGAATCCAATGAATTAAGTATGCAAACCTACAAATTTTTTAGAAATCCCAATTGATAATAAGTGTTTAAATAAGTTAAAAAGTAAATTATACAAATATATAACAGCATTTTTCAGAAAATTAAAAAGCTTTTGCAAATGATTCATCGCAAAAGCTTTTATTATTATTATCCATTAAAAATATGCTTGAAAAATCTAATTAGCA
>CAIUKU010000326.1 GCA_903899825.1 uncultured Bacteroidales bacterium
GTTTTGCTCCCGCATTCACTTTGTCGTTCCACGACAGCGAATGCTCCCGCAAATGAAACATCCCGCCTAAGCGGTGACCGACAAATGCCCATAGCCTCGGTCGTTATGCGTCAGTGTAAAAAAAGTTGCCAAGTAACTTTAACTATATAGGATAAATAGAAATAGAAATCTGAAAAACAATAAATTGAATGGATCCAATTACTACTACAATAGCGATTATATATGTTGCAACCAAATTTTTAGACCAATTTCTAAAAGAGGAAGGATACGGTAGAATTAAGAAACTATTTTTTCCAAAGAAAAAATACGAGTATGAAATAAATGATATTATTTATAAAACTATTGAGGAACATAAACTTAAATATCCATTTAACGATTTTCTAACTGTTGGAACACCGTTTTATTATTCTACGCAAGTATTTGACTATTTCAATCAATTTATAATTTTTGAATCAACAACTACAACTGATGATTTTGTTCTTCTATTAACAAATGATGATAGCATTATAATTCCTAGCAAAGAAGAGATAGAGAGTTTTTACGAATTATTTATCTCAAAAATCAATCAAAACAGAACTCTTAAAGGATTATACTTTGAAGATAATTACAAAGAAAGAATCTTCAGTATTTCAAAAATTATAGGTGAAACAAAAATAGATGTCGATTCAATTAAAGAAGATACAATTGTTATAAGAACATTAGCTGAAGGTATGGTTAGTGAACTCGAAAACAAAAAACTAACCTCTGAAAAGGTAATTGATGCTTTAAAAAAACAAGTAACAAGACAATTAAAAAAACAAATCAATTCAGGTAAATATCTTCCAAATACTTATATAGAAACTGGTAATCAAAAAGAACATTTAAGATATTTGTGTGATTCTATCTTTTACTCAGAAAAGTGTATTGATGAAATAAAAATCATGGATTTTCGCTACCTCAACAACTTTCTAAAAACTAAAAAGCATCCTGAATTTGAATTTGATTTCAATAAATTCGAAATCAAAAGAGATGAATCTAATTTTAAAAATTTTGTTGTTGGAATTGAAGCATGTTATAATTACCTTGTAACTAAAAGGCAAGAAATTATAGATATAAAAATAGCCTCAAATGAAAAATCAAAATTTGAATATAAATTTACTAATCCAATTAAAGATTTAGAATTCCTAAAATCTAGAGTCGCATTAATTACAGAAACTGCAGGGCAAGGCAAAACAAATTTACTGTGTGACTTTGCAGAAAATTTTCTGCTTAACAGACAAATACCAACTGTATTTCTAACAGGTATTGAAATTAATGCATCAGATGTTAGACTTTCAATTTTAAAAAGAATCTTTCCAGATTCAACCGACTATTCATTTCAGGATCTAATAAATGTTATTAAAAATATCTGTTACGAGCAAAATAAATACTTTGTAATAATAATTGATGGCATCAATGAAAATATTAACACCAAGTTACTAAGCCAAAACTTAGAAATATTAATTCCTGAAATACTAGAACATGATTTTATTAAAATCGTATTAAGTTGTAGAACTGAATATTACCAACAAAATTTTTATAATTTTGAAAAATCAGCATTTAAAAAGGATATTCAGAAAATAACGTCAATATGGAGTCACCATCTTAATGATGATTTAAAGGAAAAAGTATTTGAAATTTATTTTGATTACTTTGATATTAAACATCACAATATTACTGATAAAGCATATAAACAATTAGTAGAGAACTTTTTATTACTTAGAATATTCTGTGAAACCTACAAAAAGCAAAATTTAGAGTTCATTGACAATATATATAAAGAAGAGTTATTTGACCAATATTATTCTCTTAAAAGTGAAGAGATAAACAAACGATTAAATAATAATGATGAATTTAAAGTTTCTGGTACTTTTGATATCAAAAGATTCATTTCAAATGTCGTTAAATTCATGATAGAAGAAAGAACCTATGTTAATGTGCCTTTTGATAGAATAATTGAAAATCCTGTAGATAGACAGATGTATATCCGATTTCTAGACGAGAATATTCTAGTAAAAAGAGATATACAAACAGATGAAGCTGGCATCTTTTCAGACAAAGAAGTTGTAAATTTTACATTTGATGAGTTTCGAGATTTTATAATTTCCAGATACTTAATTGAAGTTATTTATAAAAATTCAATAGATGAATTCAATTCGTTTATTGAAACTGAAATTTCTATGAAATCTACATTGTCAGAAGGATGTAGGACTTTCTTGTTCTTCATATCTCGTAAAGGCAAAGATGAAATTCTTAATGAAATCATTTCAAAACAACCTTGGTATAGTACAGTTTTTTCTTCATGCATCTTTAGTCTTAAAGATTCTCAAGTAACCAGTGAGGATAAAAAAGTACTTTTAAATAATCTGATCATTAATGATGGTTCAAATGCTTCATTAATAATAAATCTAGTTCTTAGGTCTAAAACAGAACATTATAAAAATCTCAACATAGATTTTCTGTTTGAAATGCTAAGAGAATTAGATGAACAACAATATCAAAATTCCATTATTAGTTCATTCCATAATACACGGGGGGCATTTGGTGGTATAAATCAGGAAGAATGGGTTAATCAAATAAGTAAAATATTGGAAGATAAAGAAATTAATGACTTCCCACATTTACATAAACTATTTGAACTATTACTGTATATGTTTATTAACGGAAACAGTTGGATAGTTACATCTGCTTATGAAAGATATTATTACCAGTACGACAAATCAGCTAAGGAGCAATTATCAAGAGCTTTAACTTGTAAAAATGAAAAACTAAAAGCTAAATTAAATCAATTTATATCCGATTATGAAATTATCTTATGACTTTGGCAATTCCTTACTTTTACTTAATCGTAATCTTACAAAGGATATTTTTTTAGAGAAGGCTAAAGTAAAAAATAACTATGCTTTAAATCTCTTTTCAAAAATGTTTGATAGCATTTTCTCAGAACTTATAGATGTTGAAAATGAGTTTGAAAAGTATTATTCATTCGAATACGAATCTATTGAACATTATTTGTATAAGAAATACAATCTTAAATCAGAACATATTTTTAAGCTCATGGAAGAGCGAAAAGAAAATTCTGATTGTGGATTATATCGTAAAGATGATTTTTCATATGGTGATTATGGATTATCTCAATTTGCTTTTTCAGATACAATGTATGATAGAGTTATGAATATTTTAATGCTAAAAGATTGATAAATATGAAAATTAGATTAGACTTTGTTACAAATAGCTCATCAACATCTTTTATAATAATATGTTATGAAAAATTTAATGTGAAAAATTTCATTGAAGCTGTTGGGATTGAAGAGGATTCTCAATTTAAAGATATTTATCTTCAATTGTTTGAAAGTTTAAATCACGATTTAAACCCTGCAAGAAATTTTGTTGCAGAACACAGATGGAATAAGAAAGGACAGTCATTTGAGAAATTTATTGAAGAACTTTTCTCAAGTGAAACATTAGCAAAAATTATTGATGCAGAGAAAAAAGGCTTTCCAATATATATGGGAGAATTACACAGTGATGAGAATGAGGTAGAATGTTTCTTTTGTACTGACTCTTTTATTATTGATGACAAAAGATTCTATATTGATGGGACAAATTCAGGGTGGTAATGAAAGATTTAATTGTCAGGAAATATAAAGATCAGAATTACTCAGTTTTATTTAACAAAAAAACTGGTTTTTTTGCGAGGATTGAAGAAAAAGGACATGAAGAACCATTTTGGTCTCCAACTGGTCCTGAATTATTAGACGTTGCAATTACAAATTATTGCGAAAAAGGATGTGGTTTTTGCTATAGACAATCAAATATAGATGGAAAACATATGTCACTATCAGATTTTATTAACTTAATAAATCAAGCAAAAAAGATAGGAGTTTTACAAATTGCCTTAGGTGGAGGTAATCCGAATCAACATCCTGAATTTATTAATTTCTTAAAAATATCAAGAGATAACAACATTATTCCGTCCTATACAACAAATGGTAATGGATTAACCGATGAGATTCTTAAAGCGACAAAAGAAAATTGTGGAGCAATTGCATTAAGTGCTTATAAACCATATAGTAATCTGTCAAAAATTATTGATAAGGTAATTAAATATGAAATTAAAACGAATGTTCATTTTGTAGTTTCATCTGAAACAATTGGAAAAGCAATTGAGTGGTTAGTATCCCCACCCGAATTTCTTTCAAAGATTAATGCACTCGTATTTTTAAATTATAAGCCTGTAAATACTAGTCCTAACTTAAATTTAAACAGTTCTGATCTTCTTCCCATATTTTTCGAACTTTTAAGAAGAAATAAATATAGATTTAAAATAGGTTTTGATAGTTGTTTTATGTCTGGTATAGTCTCATATTTAGATATTAAATCGATTTTCATAGATAGTTGTGATTCTGCAAGATTTTCTGCATTTATTTCAGAAGACATGAAAATGTTTCCTTGTTCTTTTATGATTAATTCTTTAAATGCTGGTAATTTAAGAGAAAAGACAATGCTAGATATTTGGATGAATGATGAATTGTTTGTAAAACACAGAAAAAATATATCAGAAAACAATTGTAAAACTTGCTTGTATGAAAAAAACTGTAAAGGAGGTTGTGTTTTTTTACAAAATATAAACTTATGTACTAAAGAGAATAACGATAAAACACCGAACGCATAATACTTAGGCTTCCTGCGGTCGGCACGACCTAGCAAGGAATCGTCGGTTGAACCGTATTCCCGCTTGCAGTAGGGTTATTCAACGAGCGTTGAGAAGAAAAATGTTTCCTATGGGAAAAGCGACACTTTTTTACACTTTATCAGCGAAAGTGACGTGAGTATGGTTGGTTTTTTGGCGCAAATATAAGATAAATTTATGGAAGAATCAAAAATACAGTGCTAATCAAAGCCCTTCCCGAAGGGAATTTAGTTCAACACACGCTCTTAGGTTCATTGGCTGGCTGACGTGCATTCCGGCAGTTTTGCTCCCGCATTCACTTTGTCGTTCCACGACAGCGAACGCTCCCGCAAATGAAACATCCCGCCTAAGCGGTGACCGCCAAATGCCCATAGTCTCGGTCGTTAGGCCCCATTCTAAAAAAAAACAAATATAAAATAGATTCAGGATGAAACAAAAATGGATTCAAATTAAACAAATTGGAAAAGGAGGAAACGGAACTGTTTATAAAGTTAGGAAAAAGAAAAGCACTCTAGAGTATGCAAAAAAAGTATTGAATAATAATTCAAATCCCAAAATGTATCAACGCTTTAGAGATGAAATCACAATACTTGAAAAATTAAAAGACAAAAAAGGGATAATAGATATTTTAGAATATAATCTTCCAGAGAATCCTTCGGACATTGATAGAGCATATTACATTATGCCTTTAGCAAAGACAATTTGGACTTTCATTGAGAATAAAAGTCACGGTTTTATCTTTGAAAATTTTATTGAGATTTGTAAAGCATTAAAAACTTTACATGATCAGGATATAACACATAGAGACATAAAACCTGATAATTTGTTAGTTGTAAATTCTTTACCTGTCCTTTCTGATTTTGGCTTAGTCGATTTTCCAAACAAAAAACACATTTCGGCAGAAAATGAAAAGATTGGACCTAGATGGACAATTGCACCTGAAATGGAACGAATATCTTCTGTTGCAGAATTCAAGAAAGCAGACATATATTCTCTCGCAAAAACTCTTTGGATTTTAATTACTGGGAAGAAATGGTGTTTTGAAGGTCAATATATTCAAAACAGTTCTATTTCTCTTGATAAACATGTAGATTTATATGTAAATAAATCTCATTTGCTTGGTGAATGGCATTATTTTTCTATTGTTTTATTGGAAAATCTATTGATTGATTCAACGAGTAATGACCCTGAAAAAAGACCGAATATAGATCAATTCATTGAAAGACTGGAAAAATGGTTAATAAATAACGAAAAATGGTAAATAATCAAATAGTAAATAAAAAAATGAAACGCTTCCCTTTGCCCGATTTGCTGAAAGGATTTGCGGTATTCCTAATTGTGCCGGTTCATATCCTTGAAAAATTTATTGATTATTCCGGAAGGGAAAGCCTGTTCGCGAAAATATTGTTGGTTTTGGGCGGACCGGTTGCTGTCCCGCTATTCATGATGATAATGGGTTATTTCGTGGCGATGAGCAAAAAAAGCGCTGCTCAGAATATGCTCCGGGGAGTGCTGATTTTTATACTCGGTATTTTCCTGAATATTGGTTTGAATTTTCATTTGCTCCTGAAAATCTGGACCGAAGGCTGGAAGTTCGATCCACTTCAGGCAATTTTTGGAGTCGACATATTCTATCTGGCTGGCATGAGCATCATTATCCTTTCAGTTCTGAAAACATTAAAGTACGGACAACAATGGGTTGCTATCGCCTTGATTCTGTTCGTCAGCGGCTCAACA
>CAIUKU010000327.1 GCA_903899825.1 uncultured Bacteroidales bacterium
AATTATCAGGATTATCAATTAAAGTTATTTACAGAAACACTTTCAAAAATCATTACGTCTATCACTAAAATAAGACAAATATCAGGTTTTGACAGTATTAATATAAACCAAATTAAGAAATATCCTTCCTTATTCAAGGAAATTTCCGAAATGGGGTGGACAAATGATTTCCAGTCAGTCTGCAAACTTCTTAACGAAAATATCGTCAGAAATCAATATATCTTCAATGATACAGTCATTAATAATTTTTCACAAAATAAAATAAATGAGCCACAACCCTATCATGCTTTGTTCAGCGCATTTAATGCATTGGTAAAAAAAGACAAACGATTATTTGTAGAACTTATCAATCAATGCATGTATGCTGTTTCTGATAAAGAATTACTCTCAAGTCTCGACTTATACATTGCTTTGGTGAACAGCGAAACTACAAATAATGATGAATATTGGGAACTTATTCAAAAAGGCTATAACTTACAGATAAACGGATCCCTGCAGGAAGCAAAATTAAATTATGAAAAAGCTGAAAAATTATTTAATATGGGCGAAATATTGTTCTTCCTGATAGCAGAAACCAACTTAAAACTTGGCGACAGATATGGAGCTGAAATCTATTTCAAGAGAGCCAATGTGATTAATCCTAAATTCATTTTACCTAAATTGTATCAAATAGAATTCTTAATTGAAGATAAGGACTATGAAACAGCAATAACACTTGTTAATGAAGCATTAACAAATAATCCGATATGGTATTTTTATTTTAAAAAAGCTGTTTTACTTGGATTGACAGGAAAATATAATGATTCAAAAACATTGCTCTTAAATAATTGCTTACCCTTAAACCAACAGAATTATGAGCAGTATTTATTTTTAGGAGACATTTGCAATGCATTAACGGATGCAAAATCTGCCAGAGAGTATTATATGAAAGCCGGTAATATTAAGCCTAATGACAATGCCTATAAAAATAAAATGGAAAGCCTGAAACAAAATAATGAAATCAAACCTATTAAATAACAACTTAGTTTAACAAAATATTTTTATCACTTTCGTCTATTTCTGATTTCTCTGTTTCTTTTGTTGTCCATATTTCGTTTAACAAAACCTGTATTTTATATTTCTTCAACGCAAATCTATAAAAAAGAAAGCTTGCTATTACTGTTATAAATGCACATATTAAAAAAGTAGTTGATAAAGAAATATAATCAGACAATAAACCTGTTATTACAGCCCCCAGTCCAATTCCCAAATCCACTGCAGTAAAAAATGTAGAGTTGGCTGCACCACGTTGATGAACTGGTACAATATGATTTACCATAGCCTGAAAGGTTGGAAAAGCAGTACCAAATCCAATACCCAAGACAAAAGCAGATAAAAAAAATCCTGTATGTGATGTAATCAGGGCAAGCATTACTATTCCCAGTATCAATGAAAAAAGACCGACAAAAGAAATTTTTCCCGGCCCGAATTTATCAAATATTTTACCTGAAAATAAACGGGATATACCTAAACCTAAGGCATACATCAAAAAGAAAAAACCGGAATTATCAATCCCTTTTTCTTTTGCA
This sequence comes from uncultured Bacteroidales bacterium, assembly GCA_903899825.1. Lineage (GTDB taxonomy): Bacteria > Bacteroidota > Bacteroidia > Bacteroidales > JACABE01 > JACABE01. The sequence goes on from CAIUKU010000327.1 coordinate 1,569, forward strand.
TACAAGGATATAAAAATAATGATGCCTCCATACGAAAAACAAACCAACAAAGTGATCAAAGAAACTGGAATTGAAGAAACTGCAATTAATTTATGCCAGTTAAAATGCTGATTCATGGCTTCTACTTTAAATTCAGGGAATTTTACAAGTGAAGACATCATAAATCCACTCATTGAAAGCAATGCAGCTATAATAAACATCCTGTCATAATGGTTATCACCTGCAATTGTTATTCCTAACCAGGGACCTAAAGCCATGCCAACAGTCATAAACAAGCCAAAAAGAGCCAGACCCTCTCCTCTTCTTTTAGCAGGAATGATATCGACTACCGCTGTTGAAAAACTTGTAGTGGTAATTCCCCAGCTAAAACCATGCATTAATCTTAATATCAATAACTGAAATACTGTAAAAACCAATGCATAAGCTCCGAATAGCAAAGCAAATACTAAAAAAGAAAATAAAAATATAATTCTCCTCCCGTATGCATCAAGAAAGAAACCGGTAAATGGTCTTATTAATAATGCCGACAAGGTATAAGAGGCAAAAACAAAACCAAGTTGTAATTTTGAAGCATGCAATACTTCCATCATAAAAACTGGTAAGGTAGGGATTAAAAAATAAAATGCCAACGACATCAGAAAGTTCGATCCACACATTAAATAAAAACTACGCGACCAGAGTTTAGGGGAGATTTGCATAAATTTAAAATAATGATCATCAACTTAATCTTTCTGTATTTCAGAATCTGATAATCTTTACAAAAATAGAAAAAAAACTACAAATATTTGAATGTTTGATTGCAGCTATAATACAAAAAAGAAAGGCTTGTTTTAAATGAAACAAGCCTTTCTTTATTAATAGTATTGTTATTGCAAAGGAGTAATTACTTCCAATAATTGTGGTAAATCCATTCCAAGGTTTTTGAGATGTGCTATTGTAGGAATTCCGTTTTTGTTCCAACCACGACGAGCATAAACAGCATCCAGTAATTGTTCGTAACGGTCTTCACGGTAGGCACGGGTGATGGCTACTTTTTCTTCATCGGTTTTTGTTGAAGGATCAACACCGATGAGTTCCAGCATTTGTTTATCATAACGTTCCTGGCGTGAATTGTATTCTTCAACGGTTACAGGACCTGCTGCACGATAAGGTTGTGCATCATCTTTACGTAAACCAAACCCTCTGCGGATGTTGAAAATCCGCTGAAAATTGTACACTCTTTCCGATTGACGAATGATATCATGTTTATCAATATTATTGCCAGTTACAGCATTGTATATTGCAACGTAATTGTCAACATGCCCAGGTACTTTTGCAGGTTCATCTGTTTCTTTATTGTCTTCAGGTTCTACATCGTTCCATGGCAATTTGCATAAGCCCATTAATCCGAACCAGGTACGGAACATCGGGAAATAATGTAAAGCTTCAGCTTTTTTCTCGAATGTAGGAATCTGGTTATTTACCATATCCATGAAAATCAACCAGGCTTCGTCGTGCTGAGGACCTTTGTTGGTCATAGCATAACCACCCTGTTGTGCCAGTGATTCTTTAGAAACATATTGTGAATATTCCAGTCCTTTGTTTTCCATACCAAAATCCTGCATCACACTGTATTCGGCCCAGCCCTGATCTGCAAAATATTGTTTCATCTTACGGATACCCATACCGGCTATTTTACCGAATCCTTCGCCACGGGCCAACTGATGTAATGCTTCCATTGCATCATCAGCATTTCCCCAGTTGAATTTCAAACCACCTGTACGTTCTGCATTTAAGATGCCTCTTTCCCAGCATTCCATTGTAAATGCCATTAGTGTTCCCCAGGTAATGGTACAAATACCATAAGTATCGCAATAGAAATTTGATTCAATGATATAATCAGGATTGAAGATACCGCAATTTGAACCTAAACCACCTACATTTTCGTATTCAGGACCATCAACTATAACTTTGCTTCCTTTATAAGGACCGGTTCTTAATTCATAATTATCAACTCCTTTGGCACAGGCCATATTGCATCCAATCCAGCAACCGTCAGGTACACCCTGGGTAAAAAAACTTTTCCAGACTTCTGAATTGATTTTATAAGCATCCGGATGTTTTCCGAATTTAAAATTATGAGTAGGTAATAAATCATAAGCATCCATAACTTCTACAAGGTGAGCAGTACCTTTTGAACGCATTTCGCATTGTGAATCATCCAAGTCACGCATTTCTTTGTTGAATTTGCGACCACGTTCCATAATAGCAGGTAAATCAACCACATTATTCAGATTCCCTTTTACACCCGGAACTTTTGCTATTAATGCCAATATATTTTTCTGACGGAAAATGGTTCCCAAACCACCACGTCCGGCTTGTTTCAAACGAACAACCTTACGTTTCATATCATAGAAAGTAAAGTTGAGCATACCGATTAATGAATGTTCAGCAGCTTTACCACTGGATACTACTGCTACATTGTACTTATCTTTTTCAGTATCGGCAAACATTTCATGCAATTCTTCACCCAATAGATGGCTATCATAAGACAAGCCTTCAGGTGCTTCAAAAATTTCAACTTCTCCATCAATGCCATTGATGTAAACAATTACATTTTTGGCAGCAATTCCCTGCAATTCCACAGCATCAAAACCGGAGAATTTAGAATAAGGACCAAAGAAACCACCTACATTACTGTCCATAATAGAATCGGTTTGAGGAGATATACCCACTACAATAGATTTCCCTGTACCCGAATACTGTGTAATACCACAAATAGGACCACCGGCAATAACAATTTCGTTGTCAGCATCGTTCCATTTGGTGTCAGGACGTGTTGCATCCCAGAGCAGTTTTAATCCAAACCCTTTGCCGCCAATGAACTTATCTTTCATTTCCTGGCTGACTGGTTTTTCCTTAATACTATTTTCGCCAACATTTACATACAACGTTCTGTTGTTATACCCCTTGTCAATGGGTGCCAGCTGATACTTGTAAGAGGCTATAACCTTACGGTTTGCCCTGATTTCGTGAAGATTCATAATTATATATTATTGTTGTTTGTTTTCGAAAAATAAGTCTACAAATCTACGTATTTTTTTGAGATTGTGACAAAGGTTTTTGAAAATAATTGATGACTGGAAGTTGGAAGTCGAAAGTCGGAAGACGGAAGACGGAAGACGGAAGACGGAAGACGGAAGACGAATTTTTTTTAAAGCATTTATTGGCTTTTACATATATATCCTATTTGTTTCCGTTCTTTTTGTTCAACTTCCTGCTTTTCCTTATTCAGCAAGAAATTAATCGCTTCATATATATCCTTGAATTGCTTATTGTACTTGTTTTCGAGTTCATTAAGTTTATCCGTCAGCTCTTTATGAGATAAGGCGTATTGCCTTATGTAAACAAAGGCTCTCATGATGGCAATATTAACTTCAATTGCTTTTGAACTATTCAACACACTTGCCAGCATAGCCACACCCTTTTCAGTGAATGCATAAGACAGGTATTTGCTATGTTTACCTTTTCCTTACTCTAAGGTCACAAATTGTGACCTTAGAGAATTAAATTCTTCTTTTGTAAGTTCAAATAAAAAATCTGATGGATATCTTTCAATATTAAGCTTTACAGCTTGTTTTAAAACTTTGGTATGCGTTTCGTAAAGTAATCCTATTTTTTTCTTCCGACTTCTGTCTTCCGACTTCCGACTTAACTACCCAATAACTTTATAATCTTTACGAACTTTTACCACACAGATTTGTTCATTTACAAAAAGATTAAGCAAAGACACACCTATGGACACAAATTCTTATTTGAGTAATATCGATTTACAGCAAATAGAAGAACTTTACCGTATTTATAAGAAGAAACCTGAAAGCATAGATTATGGCTGGCAGAAGTTTTTTGAAGGTTTCGATTTCTCAAAAGCCGACTTTAGCGGTCAGCAGACAGAAGAATATCCTTCAGAATTTAAAGTCATTAACCTTATCAATGCCTATCGCGAAAGAGGACATTTTTTTACCAAAACCAATCCGGTAAGAATTCGCCGCAAGTACAGCCCGACACTGGATATCGAAAACTTCGAACTTACTTCCGATGACCTTGAAAAGGAATTTAAAGCTGGTAATAAAATAGGCATAGGTTCTGCAAAACTTAAAGATATTATTGAGCATTTACAAACAACTTATTGCCGTTCCCTGGGTGTTGAGTATCGTTACATCCGTATACCCGAAATCGTTGATTGGTTAAGGTCGCGCATGGAAAGCACTCAAAACCTTCCCGTTTACAATAAGGAAGAGAAAATTCATATTCTTCAAAAACTGAGTGAAGCTGTTCTTTTCGAAAAGTTTATCCATAAAAAATTCCCCGGACAGAAGCGCTTTTCACTCGAAGGCGCCGAAGCCTCTATTCCGGCACTGGATGCTATCATTGAAAAAGGCACTCAACTGGGTGTTAAAGAATTTGTCATCGGTATGCCCCACAGGGGTCGTCTTAATGTTCTGGCCAATATTTTGCATAAATCCTATAAGGAAATTTTCAGCGAATTCGAAGGCAAAGAATATGATGACGAAAGTATTATGGGAGATGTAAAATACCATCTGGGTTATACATCTCACACCATTTGCAAAAATGGAAATAAAATAAAACTCACCCTTTCTCCCAATCCTTCACACCTGGAAGCAGTAAATCCGGTAGTTGAAGGTTTAGTCAGAGCTCGTATTGATTTAGAGTACGATGGAGACAATAACAACATAGTACCCATACTCATCCACGGAGATGCATCGGTAGCCGGACAGGGCATAGTGTACGAAGTATTACAGATGTCGGAATTACCCGGATACAAAACCGGTGGAACTATCCATCTGGTAGTGAACAATCAGATCGGATTTACCACCAATTACCTGGATGCCCGTTCGAGTACTTACTGTACAGATATTGCCAAAATTGTCCAGTCACCCATCTTCCATGTAAACGGGGATGATGTTGAAGAGGTAGTGTTTGCCATGCAATTTGCCATGGAATTCCGTCAGCAATTTCATAAAGATGTGTTTATTGATTTGTTGTGCTATAGAAAATACGGACATAACGAAGGAGATGAGCCAAGATTTACCCAGCCTATATTGTATAAAATCATTGAAAAGCATCCCAATCCCAGGGATATCTACATCGAGGCTTTAAAAAATCAAAATATTTTACAAACAGCCGAAGCAAAAGTAATAGAAAAAGAATTTAACGATTTACTCGAAGAAGAACTTATTTTATCAAAAAATATTACAAAAGCACATATCAATTCATTCCTTGATAAAGAATGGTCAGCTATTGTAAAGGCGGAAGATAAGGATTTTGAATCATCGCCATCTACAGCCGTAAATAAAGAAATCTTTTTAAAAACAGCTTCAAAAATCTGTGACTTGCCTGAAGAAATACCTTTCTTCAATAAACTGCACAAATTATACAACGACCGTAAACAGATGCTGGAAGGCAATGGCAGGCTCGACTGGGCCATGGGTGAATTACTGGCTTACGGTACATTACTCGAAGAAGGCTTTCTAGTACGATTCAGCGGACAGGATGTAGGCAGGGGAACTTTTTCACACCGCCATGCAGTACTTACCATAGAGGATTCAGACGAAAAATACATCCCATTGAACCATCTGAGCCCTCAACAGGCAAAATTTGAAATTTACAATTCATTGCTTTCTGAATATGGAGTATTGGGTTTTGAATATGGTTATGCCTTGGCTTCTCCCAATACACTTACCATTTGGGAAGCACAGTTCGGCGATTTTTTCAATGGCGCCCAGATCATTATCGATCAGTTTATCAGCAGTGCCGAAGGCAAATGGAAAGTAATGAACGATCTGGTGATGTTGCTGCCTCATGGTTATGAAGGACAGGGACCTGAACATTCCAGCGCCCGCATCGAAAGATTTTTATCCCTTTGTGCCGATAACAACCTGCAAATTGCCAATTGCTCTACACCAGCCAATTTTTTCCATTTGCTCAGACGTCAACTTCACCGCAACATCCGTAAACCTTTGATTGTATTCACACCCAAAAGCCTTTTGCGTAACCCACTCTGTGTTTCATCTATTGATGACTTTACCAATGGAGGATTCAAAGAACTCATAGATGATGCAAAGGCTGATCCTGCCAAAGTTGACAGAGTTGTTTTCTGCAGCGGGAAAGTATATTATGACCTGCTGGACGAAAAGCTACTCAATGATAAAACAAATATAGCCATTGTAAGGGTGGAACAGATTTATCCTATTGCCCATACACAGTGGAAAGCCATTCAGAAGAAATATTCAAATGCCCGACACTGGCTTTGGGTACAGGAAGAACCTGAAAACATGGGAGCCTGGTCCTTCCTTCATCAGCACATTGATTATATTCCGCTGATATTGTTCGCAGCCAGAAGTGCCAGTGGCAGTCCGGCAACCGGATCAAGCAGGGTACATAAATCGGGTCAGCAAAAAATCATCGAAAAATCAATGGGAAAATGCATCTGCGAATGGGCCATGAAAGGCTGTGATATGCATTGCGTAGAAAAAGAATAGATTAATAAAAAATTAAAAACTGATAGTATGATCATAGAAGTTAAAGTACCTGACCAGGGCGAATCCATTACGCAGGTAGTTTTATCAAGCTGGCTGGTGACTGACGGAGAAATGGTTGAAAAAGACGAAGAAATTGCTGAAGTGGATTCTGACAAAGCCATACTGACGCTCTATGCCACCGAAGAAGGAAAGATAATCTTTATTGCCAGTGAAGGCGATACACTGAATATAGGTGATGTGGTTTGCAACATAGATACAGATGTAAAACCAGAAAAAACAGCGGTAAAAACTGTTATAACAGAAGTTATCAAAGATGCAGCCCCTGTTCAGCAACCAATAGATAATCAGGAAGAAATACAAGCGATGCCCTTCAAAACGATGGCAGTTGAAAAACAAAGCTTTTCAAGGGAAATTAAGCACCAGAAAATGACAATGCTTCGCACCAAACTTTCGGAAAGACTGGTAGCTGTCAAAAATCAAACAGCCATGCTGACCACTTTTAATGAAATCAATATGAGTGCGCTGTTGACTATCAAAAAACAATACAGTGATGCCTTCAGAGAAAAATATGGTGTCGGTATTGGTTTTATGTCATTCTTTACCAAAGCTGTAACAACAGCATTGCAGTTATATCCCAATGTAAATTCAATGATAGAAGGTGATGAGATCATTACACCTGCTTTTGCAGATATCAGTATTGCTGTCAGCGGGCCCAAAGGACTGATAGTGCCAGTGATTCGCAATGCCGAAAGTCTGAGTCTGGCCGAAATAGAAATCAAAATCAAAGAACTGGCAGCCAAAGCACTCGACAATAAGATCACACTCGAAGAAATGAATGGAGGGACTTTTACGATTACCAACGGTGGGATTTTTGGAAGCATGATGTCTACTCCTATTCTCAATCCTCCTCAGAGTGCGATATTAGGCATGCACAATATCATCGAACGTCCTGTTGCTATCAATGGTGAAGTAAAGATACAACCCATGATGTATATTGCCCTGTCTTACGATCACAGGGTGATTGACGGTAAGGAATCCGTTGGTTTTCTGGTAAAAGTGAAGGAAATGATAGAAAATCCGGTGAAAATGCTGTTTAACGGTAATGATGCAGTGAAGGAACTGCTGGGAATTTGATTCAATTACGAATTAAAAATTAGGAATTAGGAATCAATGTTGTTTAGCCATTAAATACGGTTTTTCAAACAAAAACAAATTACAGAACGATCCCATGCTAAATCCTTTGCATAGAATGCCGGCATTTGAAAAATTGATAAATGGACAGTAACGCTAATTGAAAATATTTTAATTTTTTCTCAAGACACTTTCTTTTTTAGACACACTTTTTTAGGGTGGTAATAAAAGCTTGACTCAAAATATAATTAAGACTCTGTGATGCTCTGTGTATTCTCTGTGTCACTCTGTGTAATAATTATATAAATTAAACAGAGTGACACAAAGCTTGACGCAGCATCCACTGTATTTTTTAGAGACAACCTCTTCAATTGAATATCTCTAGTAGTTTACAACTATCTTTTCTGTTTTTACGAATTGATCATTGTGTATCCTGAAGAAATAAACCCCTCTTTCAAAATTATTTATATTTATTTTTTTACTGAAGTCAGTTTCTGAAGCTACAAATGAATCCGTAAAAATAAGTTTCCCCTGAACATCCATCACCTCCATTTTTATTTTTCCTTTCAAGCCTTTTGTATTTATATATACATAGTCTTTAGCAGGATTTGGAGTTATATTATAAGAAATATCAGAACTGCCATTATTTTCTATTCCCGTAAAAATAAAATGAAAAATATTTGAAGAATCAGAACTGCATCCGTTTAAAGTAACAACTACATAATAATCACCGGTTTGCAGGGGAGTATAGGTCTGGGAAGTTGCATTGCTGATGGCACCGCTGACCAGATTATACCATTGATTACCACTTGAAGCACTTGAACTTAATGTGTTTGCAACCTGAGTTACCAATGCTGAAGGAGGCGTTGCATTTACTATCAGATTTGCTGTATTTGAGGTAGCATTGTTTGCACCACTGCAATTGGTTAAATAGCAACGGTATTGATAAGTAGCTGCTGTTGTAATTCCTGCTACTGTCATTGTATCCGTATTTCCATTGGTATAAATCGCCCCGTTAGGTGTACCATTAATAACATTTACCCAGGCAGTGCCGTTGTTGTATTGCCATTGATAAGTTATTGGAGTGGTTCCGACTGAAGCTACCACTCTGAAACCCACAGCAGTTGAAGGAGTACATACTGTTTGAGAGCTTGTGGGTTGTGCTGTCACGGCAACAGGAATACATGTGGAGTTAACAGTTACGGTAACGGTAAAAGTATTACCTGAACAATTTCCTGAAGTTGGAGTAACTGTATAAATTGCAGTTCCACTTCCGCTTGCAATCGACAATGTTTGGCTGATACTTGTTACTCCTGTTGATTGTGCACTTCCACCTGTTACACCACCGGTATAGACGGGAGCAGGCCAGGTATATGTGGTTCCTGCAGGCACTCCTGTTGGTGTAACAGTAAAAGTCCCTCCTGTTAAAACAGAGGTTGTTTTATTTGTAACTATAGGTGTTGGATTTACAATGATTGCTATAGTAGAAACAGCACCATTTCCAAAGCTATTATGCCCCTTTACTGTAATATTACCTGAAACAGCTGCTGTTCCATAGTTTACGCTTATGCTGTTGGTTGTACTTGCGCCTGTAGCTCCATTGGGTAACGTCCAGATATAAGAAGTTGCATTGGGAACGGCAGCAATCGTATAAGTTACGGCGTTTTGTCCCTGGCAAACACTCGTCAGTCCGGTAATATTTCCTGCATTAGCCGGCAGACTCAACACAACTTTCAATATACTGTTTGTTCCTGTAGTATAATTGCCGACCCATCCGTGACTGGCATCGGCAAAACCAACACCTAAACATTGATTGTTCACTCCAGTTGTCTGTAGCAATGCATCCGTAAAATTCGTCCATGAAGCTCCGGCATCAACGCTGTATGAAACGCCCGATGCACCAGAATAAGGTGAGGTTGATACCAGCATATTGGCAGAATAGGGCACATAGGTAATAGCATATTGATAAAAACTACCGGTTGGTGTATAAACAGACCAGGTTGTACCTCCATCTGTTGTTTGTTTCCAGGTATAGGTTGTTGCACCCGTTGCCATCCCTGCAACTATCATTTTATTGGTTCCTGTGATGTATATTTTACCGTTAGCTACTGCTGTAAAAGGAGCAGTAGCAGTAACTGACCAGTTAACGCCATAATTAGATGTTTTGTAAACCCTGCCCATATTTGTAATAAATGCAGCATAGCCTCCTTCCATTTTAGCAGCACAATCATAACCATTGTAACCATATTCTCCGCTTAAGGGAACTGCTACATTGGCCGCTAAAGTGGGAGTCCAGGTAGTTCCACCGTCAACGGTATAATAAATATCAAACTTATTGCTCACGGGGTCTCCATAACAAAAACCAGTATTGGAATTCCAGAACAATACTCCATCGGCAAAAGTGGTAGATCCGGTATTCATTACACCGGTCACTAAAGACCAATTGGCACCTCCATCGGTAGTTTTCCAAAATGAGGCAAAACCACCTGTTGCAGTATCCATTGCAACGGCAAATGCTTTGTTGTACGTTACACCACATAATACCTGAGGGTAAACAGTAGCACCAAATCCTGTATAAGTACCTCCTGACCATAAAGTTCCACCATTTTGTGTACGTGAAAATACTTTTATTCTACCGCCTGTACTTGATCCGTTAAAACCATTGATCCACACTATATTTGAATCAACAGCTGAAATCTGGTCTACGCCTGTTGAAGTTCCGGACATATTTGTAGATTGCAGTGTCCAGCTTCCCTGTGCATTCAATACGATGCTAAATAGTATGAATGCTAAAAAAAATAATATTTTTCTCATAATAATTAAGTTATAATTAATAATGTACAAATATAATCAATAAAATGTTAAATAGCGAAACTATATGAATAAAATAATTTATTGGAGAAATATTAAATAATAAGCCCCTCCAACCTCCCCTAAGGGGAGGCTTTGCCTGAGTGTAAGCTTGCAAGAGCGCTGTCATTATTTAAATTTATAAAAATAGATAAATGTTGCTATACCATTTATTTCTTGTTGCTTAAGTCCTTCCCTTTGGGAAGGATTTAGGATAGGCCGATTGTTGCTTAAGTCCTTCCCTTTGGGAAGCGCCTGTTCCGACCTATCGGAAATCTAGGATGGGCCGATTAGCAAGCTTGCCTGCCCCTTTATTTCCCCCTTCTCTCTCAAAACCACTTTATACAGTCCTTTTTCGTATGCCTTAGTATCTAATACTATTTGTGTTGCGTTTTTAGGGATGCTTGCTTCATATACTTTTTGACCCAGCATATTATACACCTGCAATAGCCCCTGGCTGGTGAGTGGTGGAAAAGTTAAAGTAGCTTGAGTAGTGGCAGGGTTGGGAAAAACTTTTAACACCCCATAACCCACCTGCAAATAAGGCAAATCTATAATTCCGACATTCTGTGGACCCGGGGCATAGCCATTGCTGTCTGTTTTTAAAATCCATATTTGCTGGCGAGGTACCTGAGTATCGCTGCTTACCCAACCACAGGCAGTTATGCCACCATCGGCATTAAGCACATTATCTACTAATGTGTTTTCATCAATACTCTCTCCTGTACCATCTTTGAGAAAATAAATTTTACGCCACAGGCTGTCGCCATTGGCATTAAACTTAAACATAAATGATGAGAAGAAATTTTTATCCCCTCTCTCTGCATATAATCCCATTACTATAAAATCATTATTAGGAAGTACCTGTATTTTTGATACATTTAAAACCAATTGTGCTGAATCATAGAATTTACTCCAAATAACAGAACCATTTGGTGCAAACTTTATTACATTTAATCGTGCCTTCCAAAATTCATTAAAAGGATAAGTATAGGTAGAATAACCATAAGCATATAAATAATTACCATCGTTGGTTATTGCCATTGAACCACTACCATCATATTCATTACCTCCTATATTTTTTATCCAAATAACATTACCTGTACTATCGGTTTTAATTAAAAAAGGACTTCCATCTTTATAGGCATCCGAACCACAATATCCATTAATCAAAAAACCTTCATCAGGAGTCTCTATTATTTGAACACCACCACTATAATTGGGCATAGGTATTGTTTTTTTCCATAACATATTGCCCATACTATCGGTTTTTACCAGCATTACCCATGTATTATAAGGATTGTTTTCCTTATATCCAATAATTACAAAACCATGATCTGTAGTCTCCTGTACTTGTCTTAATGCTTCCCAATAAACTGTATCGTTGGGTATAATTTTAGTCCAAAGCGTATCCATATTGGCATCAAACCTTATCATAAAATGCTCAGGATTATGATTGGCAGTATCCATATCACCAATATAACAATAACCCCCGTTTTTTAATTCAATTAATGAAAAATAATTACAATAAAAATTCCAGCCATTACGGGTAAAAATCCTTATCTTATTTATATTTCCCGCTGAATCTATCTTACAAAAATATAAGCTTCCATAATTATTATTAATAGTATCGAAACCACCACCTGCGGCTATAAAAGAATTTCCCATAGCTGCTATTGAAGATAATAAAAATGGGGTGTTGGGGTTATTAGGATAAGGTGAAAAGGTTTTGTTAAAAGTGGTAGTCTGACTATTTGAGAATAAACTCCATATCATAAGAAGAGTAATAAAAAGGTTCTTTTTCATTTGTTTTTAATTTTATTATTTCTTTGACACATAGCCTACGTCTCTCTCCTTCAGCGAGACGGGGGAAATAGTCCAATGCTTTATTTAAATTCTTGTGTCATCTATCTAAGATTCTCATCCTAATATTCCTATCGAAACTCCACTTCAAAAGTAAGCTACTAATTTCCAAAAAACAACAAAAGTTAGATTTAAATGACATCGGTGTAAATAAAATTTTTATATCATTGATAATAAGCAAACTAATTTTTTAAAAAAAGTGAGATTTTTGTTGGATTTTTGTGATATCGTGAAAGTTTTAAGTTAAAAAGTTTTAAGTGTTAAGTTGTTCATGACAAATTGATAAACTTGAATGCCATTTTCAGTTTTTATTTATCAGGTTTTGAGAATATTTGTAAATCATATTATTCAGCATACAAATTACACCTACAACGGCAGGGTCATCGTCCATTTGATAGCCCAGTTAGCTGCGGCTTTATCCAGCTGATAAGCCCCATAACGGAAATAGGTTCCAAGGCCAAAGCTTGTAAAGCTCCCTTTTAATAAATTATTGATGCATAGACCCGATTCAAAATAGGTTTTGTCGGGTGATTTCAGGTAAATATTTCTATGATTTTCAATATGATCCAGGCTGCCCAGCAAAGCATTGGTCAATACCACAACTTCGGGATTGAAGTGCTTAGCGCGAAACAACAAAGAACCGAAACTATGCCTGAACATAAGGGATACATAGCGATTCATTGCAAATTCATTGTATCGCATGGTATTGAAGGTATTCTGAATATCGATATAGGCATCATTATAGCCTGCTCTGGCAGCAAACAAAATAGTATAGGGTAAATTCTCATCAGCATAGCCCCCATTGACTGTGATTGTTGTTTTACCGATGTAATTGGTATAGAAACTCTTTTCAATTTTAATTTCCAGCTTCTGATAATTAAAGGCTCCGTCTAAAATATCTTTGATTCCTTTGGTGTAATTGAGCCAGACAACAGGATAGTTGCCAGGGATAGGAATAAGATTGTTGCGGACTTTCATATATTTTTCTTTATAGGCATAGCGCATTCCCAGCTGAAGGTCGAAAAAATTAAACTGATTGATTAATAAAGTGTAATTTGCTTTTTTAACAGCAAATTCATAATCGTACAAAGCCGTTTTCAGGGTTTTTTCCAACGCTATTTTCAATTGCAGGTATCGAAACGTGCGAAAACCCAGGGCAACAGATGATTTTTCATAACTATCGAAGTTATTGGCAAAAAACTCACGGTAACTGCCTTCAAAGAATGATTTCTTATCGTTATAAAAGAGCGAGTTGCCACTCTCTGTAAGGTCGTTGGTATAAGCCAACATCAGTTTTAAATCCCAGGGCTTGTAAAATATATACGCAAGATCAGCTCCAAATTTGTGGGTTTTATCTCCAAAACCATATCCCCAGTAGCCACCCATCATAAATCTTTCGGATAACTTCTCACTGCTGTGAATGCCAATCCCTAATCTGATTTTCTCATATTCATTAAAATTAATAAACTTATCAATATCCAGGTTAACAATACCCCATGGAATCTTATTATTCATCAATGCCTGTATGATATTCAGCTTTTTTTCAAAATTATACTTTTCGCCCAGGCTGTCAATTACATGATAGGTTTTTAATTCCTTTTGTGATAAGGAATCAATGCGGTGCAGATTCCAATAGATGTCTGATTGTAAGCTGGCGCTGTCCTTAATTTCCAGTTCGATATTACTGAATGTTCTTTTTGAAATCTCAGGTGAAAGGGATATCTCTTTCAGATATGCACGGGCATTGGCAATTAAAGGATAAGGCAGGTTGTCCATAGTAAAAGATAAATCCGTATTCAGCTGAACAGGAAACCATTGTCTGCCTTCTATCAATTCATATTTTTGCTGTATGCTGATATTTAAACCCTGCTGTTGCGGAATGGCCGGCTCGGCAGTCGCATTTTCGATGGCCCAGTTAAAAGTATTGATATACAACAATCCTTTGAGTCCTTCGAAATTGGTATTTCGTTTTGGACGGTAAGAGATGATGAAAGTTGTATCTGTTTTATGCTCTGCATACAACGTATCTTCCAGCTGAAAATAATATTTTGAGGTACAGCCGTTACTGATCGGATTGATATAGTGCTTTTCGAAAATACTGAAACTTTCGTTGTAAAACGAAAAAGACTGTAACTGTGAACCTATAAATGCAAAAATTGGATTTTTAAATCCCGAAACCCTTGATGCCAGCACTTCTTCATAATTATGATCAGGTTGTAAAAATTTGCGTTTGGTAACACTTTCCATCAGCAGCAGATGTTGTTTATCGAAGAATGCTTTCATTTTGATGCCGGAGCTGTCTTTGATTGTTTTGGCTGTTGCAGCAATACTGTCGGTCTTGGAAGTAAATATCAGTTTATTATAGGAAGTATAGCTGAATGAATGCTGTTTTTCAGGATTGTTGAGATCTCTGTTTTCCAAAACCTTACGGATAATGCGATGGGCAGGGTTTTCGCCCGCCACTAATACAAATTCTTTGAGTTCTAATTGTTTTTCCTGAAGGCGGATGATGAGATTGTTTATATTAGCGGTTATTGGTATAATTTTAGTTTCAAAGCCCACATAACTGAGTTTGACGGATACTATAGTTTCATTATGATTAAGTATAAATTTACCGTCAATATCCGTTGAACAGCCTTTGGTAGATGTATTGGCAATGATATTTACAAATGCAAGGGGTTCTCCTGTTTTTGCATTGATTACTTTTCCACTTACACTATAAATTTGAGCATCGGCAAACAGCGTCGAAAATAAAATAAGGAAAACGGAAAAAGCAATTTTAATATAGCTTTGCATTGGATTTGTATGATTCATTGATTGAGTATGCAAAGATGTTAAAAAAATCTGATAAATAAAAAAAATACAAATTGAAAATCAATAAAGTAGAATGGTTTTGATTTTTTAAGCTATTCCCATACCATTGACCAATTTATCTGTTGAAGATGTTTATAAAA
>CAIUKU010000328.1 GCA_903899825.1 uncultured Bacteroidales bacterium
AATATTATTATTTTTGCAAATTGATTATGATAGAAAAACAACAAACAATAGCCAGGCCGGTTTTAATATCAGGAACAGGTTTACATACCGGAAATGATGTGAACATTACTTTTAAACCGGCTCCCATTAATTTTGGGTATAAATTTAAAAGAATTGATATTGAAAATGCTCCATTGATTGAAGCTGATGTCGATTTGGTATCTGATACTTCAAGGGGGACTACTTTAGAGGTAAAAGGTATTAAAGTAAGTACTGTAGAACATGTTTTAGCTGCCATTTTTGGATTGGGTATCGACAATATTCTGATAGAATTAGACGGATCAGAAATGCCAATTCTTGATGGAAGT
Organism: uncultured Bacteroidales bacterium; assembly: GCA_903899825.1. Lineage (GTDB taxonomy): Bacteria > Bacteroidota > Bacteroidia > Bacteroidales > JACABE01 > JACABE01. The sequence continues at coordinate 348 of CAIUKU010000328.1, forward strand.
TCCAAACCAATTGCAGATGCATTATTATCAGCTGGTATTGTTGAACAGGAAGCAGAAAAGGAATATTTTGAAATAAAATCCAATATCACTTATACTGATCCTGATAAAAAAGTTGAGATGGTAATCATCCCGAGTAAAGAATTTAAGCTTTCGGTATTAATTGATTATGAGTTAAAAGTATTAAATACACAATTCGCATCTCTCGATAAACTTGAAAATTTTAAAACTGAAATTGCACCTTGCAGAACTTTTGTTTTTTTACATGAACTAGAATATTTACTTTCTAATAATCTTATTAAAGGGGGTGATTTAAGCAATGCTATCGTGTTTGTTAACAGAGTCATGTCAAAAGAAGAACTAAGCAGATTGGCTAATTTGTTTCATAAGCCGTCTGTAGAGGTTCTGGCAGAAGGTATTTTAAACAATGTTGATTTATATTTCAACAATGAACCTGCGCGCCACAAATTACTGGATGTGATTGGTGATCTTGCTCTTATTGGGAAAAGAATCAAAGGACATGTTATAGTTAGCCGACCGGGTCACAGCTCAAATGTTGAATTTGCAAAATTGATAAAAAAACAGATCAAACAAGATATTATGGCTAAAAAAGAAACGCCTATGTTTGATCTCAACAAACCACCTTTGTTTGATATAAACAAAATCAGGGAATTACTCCCTCATCGACCACCTTTCCTTCTGGTAGACAAAATTCTTGAAATGACAGATACTTATGTAATTGGCTTGAAAAATGTTACAATGAACGAAGATTTTTTCGTTGGTCATTTTCCCAACGAACCTGTAATGCCTGGCGTATTACAGGTTGAAGCAATGGCTCAAACAGGTGGTATTATGGCATTAAGTTCAGTACCAGATCCTGAAAACTATGCTACTTATTTTATGAAAATTGACAACGTAAGATTCAGGAGCAAAGTAGTACCGGGCGACACACTCATCTTCAGACTTGATTTATTAACGCCTATACGCAGAGGCTTATGCAATATGAAGGGTGTTGCTTATGTTGGCACAAAAATTGTAATGGAAGCTGAGATGCTTGCTCAAATTATCAAAGTAAAATAATAAGTCGCCAGATAGTACAATCAAACAATTAAAATACAGATCAATGAATCAACCCTTAGCATATGTAAATCCTCAAGCCAAAGTAGCTAAAAATGTTGTGATAGAACCATTTGTTACCATCGATAAAAATGTTATTATCGGTGAAGGAACATGGATAGGACCAAATGTAACCATTATGGAAGGAGCCAGAATTGGTAAAAATTGCAAAATTTACCCCGGCGCAGTAATTTCAGCTCCACCTCAGGATTTGAAATACAATGGAGAAGAAACTACGGTTACAATTGGTGATAATACTACGATTCGCGAATTTGTAACCATCAACAGAGGGACTAAAGCCAATATGGAAACAGTTGTTGGTAACAACTGCCTGTTGATGGCTTATGTTCATATTGCGCATGATTGTATTATAGGCAATAATTGTATTCTTGCCAATGCAGCTACATTGGCCGGTCATATTGTTATTGATGATTGGGCTATAATCGGAGGCTTATCAGCTGTACACCAGTTTGTAAATATTGGAGCCCATACCATGATTTCGGGTGGTTCTCTGGTACGAAAAGATGTACCTCCATTTACCAAAAGTGCCCGTGAACCACTTTCTTATGTTGGAATTAATTCAATAGGATTGCGTCGCAGAGGATTTAGCTTTGAAAAAATAAAAGAAATACAGGATATTTATCGTATTATTTTCCTGAGAGGATACAACGTAACACAAGCAATTGACGTTATAGAAGCAGAAATGCCCGCTACATCTGAACGTGATGAAATTTTATCATTCATTTCCAAGTCTAGCCGTGGTATAATGAAAGGCTATTCACGTATTTCATAGACTTTATAATCAAGTTGTTTAATAAAAAAGCCAAAATGATTCAAAATTTTGGCTTTTTTTATTTGCTATTATATTGTATTATCAAAAGAGATTACAGTTAAATACTGAAGCTGTATGAATTAAGGTATAATGCAAAATGTATTAAAGAGAGCAAATTTTCAATGCAACAAAAACATTTAAAGCTATCATTTTCAAATCACTAAATCACTAAATCACTAAATCACCAAATCACCAAATTAAAAACGCTGATTGTAATTATTTTTTTGTAGATTTGTACTTGACTTTAATAAAAGATTATGGCGCTTATTAACTCGGTATTATCCTGGATCATCAAAAAACGTATCCACCAGATTGAACTTTTTATGAAATACCCTCATGAAGTTCAGCAGGAATGGCTCAAAAAGCTTTTAAATACAGCTAAAGATACCGAATGGGGTAGACAATACGATTACAAATCAATAACAAACCCTGAACAATTTAAAGAAAGACTTTCCATCAACGATTATGGTTCGCTAAAACCATCCATAGACCGACTGATGAGAGGTGAACAAAATATTTTATGGAATACAGATATTAAATGGTTTGCTAAATCATCGGGGACTACTTCCGATAAAAGCAAATTTATTCCGGTAAGTGAAGAATCGCTTGAAGAATGTCATTTCAATGGTGGAAAAGACATGCTTTCGATATTTTGCAATAATTATCCAGATACAAAAATATTCGACGGAAGAAGTCTGGCAATGGGAGGCAGTCATAAAATAAGTGAATTTAACAGTGAATCTTATTACGGTGATTTATCAGCAATCATTATTCAAAACCTCCCATTTTGGGCAGAATTTCAACGTGTTCCTAACAGAAGTATCGCTTTAATGGATGAGTGGGAAAGTAAAATTGAAAAATTGGCTATGGCTACCATTGAACATGATGTTACAAATATCTCAGGAGTGCCTTCATGGACGCTACTTTTACTAAAGAAAATACTAGAAATTACAGGCAAACAAAATATTAATGAAATATGGGGCAACCTTGAAGTATATTTCCATGGAGGCGTTAGTTTTTCACCCTATCGGGAACAATTTAAACGATTGATTCCTTCATCTAAAATGAATTACCTTGAAACCTACAATGCAACAGAGGGTTTTTTTGGCATACAGGACAACCCAAATTCCGATGAATTATTGCTGATGCTCGATTATGGAATTTACTATGAATTTTTGCCGGTTGAATTAGTAGATACTGAAAAGCCCAAGACACTTTCTCTGGAAGAAGTAAGCAAAGATGTCAATTATGCAATGGTTATTTCGACCAATGCGGGCTTATGGCGATATCTGATTGGTGATACCATTAAATTTACTTCATTAAATCCTTTTCGTATCAAAATAACCGGACGTACAAAAAATTTTATCAATGCATTTGGTGAAGAATTAATTGTTGACAATGCTATCAATGCCCTTGCCATCGCTTGTGAAAAATCCAATGCCAGTATATTGGAATTTACAGCAGCTCCCATTTATCTGGAAGATGGGAAAAATGCTACCCATGAATGGGTAATTGAATTTGAAAAAGCACCGGAAAGTATAGAGTATTTCACAGAAATACTGGACAATGCACTTAAATCGCTTAATTCTGACTATGAAGCCAAAAGATACCATAGCCTTATGTTGCATCTTCCAATTGTAAGAGCTGTTCCTAAAAATACATTTTACAACTGGTTAAAAACAAAGGGAAAATTAGGCGGACAGCATAAAGTACCCCGTTTGTCAAACGATCGTAAATATGTAGAAGAAATTCTGGCAATTAGTGGATTAGGCTAATAAGTTATTGGTTATTGGTTACTGAGCTTTTGCGAAGTCCCGAGCTAAAAAATTCTTACGAAGTATGAGTTAGAAATTGTAATTCGGGATTGGTTATTGGTTATTGGTTAATAGTTATTGGTTATTAGGTTATTGGTTATTAGGTTATTAGACTATTGAATTATTGATTTTACCTTATTAAAATAATAAAACATAGACTTTACAAACTTTACAAACTTTATAAACTTTACGAACTTTATAAACTTTACGAACTTTATGAACTACGAGAACGCCAATCTTTATCAAAAAATTTATAATTTTGCATCCGGAAAAAATAAAACCTTAATATAATGAAGAAACTCATTGAATGTGTACCTAATTTTAGTGAAGGACGCGACATGGCAATTATCAAACAAATAACTGATGAAATTGAAAAATCAGAAGGAGTGAAATTGCTGGATGTTGATCCCGGTGCAACTACCAATCGTACAGTTGTTACTTTCGTTGGAACACCTGATGAAGTAATAGAAGCCGCTTTCAAAGCAGTAAAAAAAGCACAGGAAGTTATTGATATGAAAAATCACAAAGGCGATCATCCTCGTTTTGGAGCAACCGATGTGTGCCCTTTGGTTCCTGTTGCTGGAATTACGATGGAAGAAGTTGTGGAATATGCTTATAAATTAGGAAAACGTATTGGCGAAGAATTGGGAATTCCGGTTTATTGTTATGAAAGTGCAGCCACACAACCATCACGTCGTAATTTGGCAAAATGCCGTCAGGGTGAATATGAAGCCGTTAAAGATCGAATTTCAACCGAAGAATGGAAACCTGATTTCGGACCCACTCAATTCAACGAAAGCATTGCCCGTTCAGGAGCTACAGCCGTGGGAGCCCGTGATTTTTTAATTGCTGTAAATTATAATCTGAACACAACCTCTACCAGAAGAGCCAATGCAATTGCTTTTGATGTTCGTGAAAAGGGTCGTCCAATGAGAGAGGGCAATGCAGCTACCGGTAAAATTGTATTAGATGAAAAAGGCAATCAGGTGATGATACCGGGAACCTTAAAAGGCACAAAAGCAATTGGATGGTTTATAGAAGAATATGGCATTGCTCAGGTTTCAATGAATATAACCAATATTTCAGACACACCTTTACATATAGCCTTTGACGAAGTGAGTGCTAAAGCTGCTGCCCGGGGTATAAGGGTTACCGGATTGGAAATTGTTGGTTTGGTTCCAAAACGAGCTATCATAGACGCCGGTAAACATTATCTTGTTAAACAACAACGTTCTGTGGGTATATCTGAGGCTGAAATCATTAAAATAGCCATCAAATCAATGGGTCTGGATGATTTAAAACCTTTTCATCCATCCGAAAAAATCATTGAATATGTGCTGGAAGCCGAAAATAAAAAAAACAAACTAATTGACATGACCTGCACATCTTTTGCTAACGAAACTGCTTCAGAATCTCCTGCTCCGGGAGGAGGATCAATAGCAGCATATTTGGGCGCTTTAGGTGCATCCTTGGCTACAATGGTTGCTAATCTTTCTTCACACAAAGCAGGCTGGGACGAAAGATGGGAAGAATTTTCAATCTGGGCAGAAAAGGGGCAACAAATTAAAGATGAATTATTGTTTCTGGTAGATGAAGATACCAATGCTTTCAATAAAATCATGGATGCTTTTGGTTTGTCTAAAGGAACAGATGCTGAAAAAGCTTTACGAACTGCAGCTATTCAGGAAGCAACCAAATACGCTACCGAGGTTCCATTCAGAACCATGCTAAGAGCCTTAGATGCATTTGATATTATCAGGGCGATGGCTGAAACCGGAAATCCAAATTCAGTAACCGATGCCGGAGTTGGAGCTTTATGTGCCCGTTCTGCTGTGATGGGAGCTTTTCTGAATGTTAAAATCAATGCAAGTGGCTTAAAAGACAAAGCCTATGTAGAGGAAATCATTGCTAAAGGCGTTGAGATTGAAGCAAAAGCTAAACAAATAGAAATTGAAATTTTAGAAATAGTGAATACGAAAATTAATTCGTAATAAAATGTCGAAAGAAAAAGTAAAAAGAAAAGCAGCTATATCTGTTTCCAAACCAGATTTCTGGAAGCATAAATACCTTCCTTTTGTTTTTGTTTTTTTAGTAATTATTTTATACGGAAATACATTCAAGCATGGATTTGTCCTAGATGATGATATTGTATATCCTAAAAACAGTTTCGTGCTTAAAGGCTTCAATGGTATCAGTGATATTTTTTCTTATGGGTATTTATACGGTTTTAATAAAGAAAACGATCAATCTTATCGTCCACTGACACTTGCAAGTTTTGCAATAGAAAATCAGTTTTTCAATAAAAGCAGTACTGCCAGCCATGTAATTCAGGTATTAATATATGCATTGGCTTGTTTGGTATTACTAAAGCTTCTGCTTGAAATATTTAATAAAACTCCTCTGCTAGCCTATATAATTGCCTTACTTTTCGCTTGTCACCCAATACATACTGAAGTAGTTGCAAATATTAAATCAAGGGACGAAATATTATCTTTTCTTTTTATTATTCTTACGCTCAAGTATCTGCTTAACTATTTAAATTCCAATCATATTTACAAACTGATTCTTTCTTTCGTTACATTTATATTAGCTGTATTATCAAAAGAAAGTGCCTTACCTTTGATAGGTGTTATCCCATTTTTTATCTATGTATTTAATCCTAAAAGTTTAAAGATAAATATTTTAATAACGTCTGTTTATATTGCAATTTCTGTATGTTATTTAATACTCCGTGGATCAATACTTTCTTCCATGGGGTTTACCGAAAATATGGATTTAATTAATAATACCCTCGTTACATCAACGAATAAAGCTAATGAATTAGCCACTGTTTTTTATATAATGGGGAACTATCTAAAATTATTAATTATACCTTATCCCCTATCCTTCGACTACTCTTATAACCATTTTGCGATAGTAACGTGGACCAATATTGTTTCGGCATTATCTTTATTAACTTACTTATTTATTGCTGTTTTCGCTTTTTTAAGAATCTTCAAAAAACAAGCTGATGGCTTTGGATTTATCTTCTTTTTATTTTTATTTTCATTATCCACAAATATCTTTGTAAAAATAGGAGCTACACTTGGAGAACGTTTCCTTTTCACACCTTCATTTGGCTTTATTTTTGCTGTCACATTTTTACTATGGCAATATTTTTGTAAAAACAAGACTAACAACAAACTTGTTATTGCCTTATTTTCAGTTATCTTCATTTTTTCAGTGATAACTTATCAACGAAATAAAGAATGGAAAAGTAATTTTACATTGTTTGAATCGGCACTCAATGTATCACCAAATAGTGCCAGGGTTCAATCATCAATGGCTTCAGAATACAGGATAATGGCTGAAAAATCAAAGGATAATAACGAGAAAAGTAAATATTATGAAAAAGCAATTTATCATTATTCAAAAGCCATTGAAATATATCCTAAATTCATTGATGCTTATTATAATTTAGGGGTATCTTTCCAATTTTCTGGTAACCTATATTTAGCAAAGGATGCTTATTTAAAGCTTTTAAGCATTTCTCCCAAACACATTAATGCACTTAATAACTTAGGTGTTATATATTATTCTAATGATCAAATGGACAGTGCAATGTTTTGTTTCAGATCTTCATATTTGGTAGATTCTCTAAATTCGAATACCTTAGGAAATATTGGAGGTGTTTATCATACAAAAGGCAATTATTCCGAAGCTATTAATTACTACGAAAAGTCATTAATTTACGACAAATCTAACAAAAATAGTTTAATTAATATACTAAAAGCCTGTAATTCTGTAAATGATACGATACGACTGAGAAAATATGAAGCATGGAATTAAATGTTTAATATTTCATATTTTTGCAATACATTTTTTCTTCTTTAATTACTGTAGATAAATAAAATAATAGTCCTATTCTTAAGGGAATTACTTTTTTCTCGCCCTCGGATGAAACTGCAAAATATTATCTCTCAAGAATTCCCTGTCGAGATGGGTATAAATTTCGGTAGTAAGAATAGATTCATGTCCAAGCATTTCCTGAACAGCACGTAAATCGGCACCACCCTCTATCAAATGGGTTGCAAAGGAATGACGGAAGGTATGCGGACTTATTTTTTTGTGTAATTGGATTTTTAATGCTAAATCTTTGAGGATCATAAATATCATTTCACGGCTTAGCTTTGCCCCTCTTCTGTTCAAAAAAACATAATCTTCATTTCCTTTTTTTATGCTGAGATGAACTCTGTTTTCGTTTATGTATGAATTAATCAATTTTATTGCAGATCTGCCAATAGGTATCAGGCGTTCTTTATTTCCTTTTCCTGTAATAATGATAAATTCTTCATTAAAATGAAGATTGGAAATTTTTAAATTGATTAATTCTGAAACCCTGAGACCACAACTGTATAAAGTCTCCAGCATTACTTTATTTCTTTGCCCTTCGGGAGTGCTTAAATCAATAGCTGCTATTAATTGATTGATTTCAGAAACATTCAGGGTATCGGGTAATTTGCGTCCTATTTTAGGTGATTCCAGCAATTCTGATGGATTAGCTGCTATTACATCTTCAAGTAAAAGAAATTTAAAAAAAGCCTTGATCCCGGAAATGATTCTTGATTGCGAACGGGCATTTAATGCTGACTCATTTAGCCATTTTACAAAATCCTGTAAATGATTTAATTCAACTTCGTTGGGTGATATTTTCAATTCCTGGATTTCAAGAAAGGCTGTAAATTTTTCAATATCATGCACATAAGCTGAAATAGAATTTGATGATAAAGATTTTTCTAATTGAAGGAAAGAATTGAAATTTTTTATGTATTTTTGCCAAATCATTTACAGTGTATAAGGTTTCAAAATTAAAGAAAATATTTTAAAAAAACATTAGGTTTTTAAATAATTTGTATGTAATTTTGCAGCCCTCAAAAAATCAAAAGAGATGGCCAAAAAGAGTAAAGAAGCAAGAGTACAGGTAATATTGGAGTGCACAGAGCACAAAACCAGCGGAATGCCGGGTACTTCAAGGTATATTTCTACCAAGAATAAAAAAAATACACCTGAAAGATTAGAGTTGAAAAAATACAACTCCATCCTTAAAAAAATGACAGTTCATAAAGAAATTAAATAAGTTTGAATTATGGCAAAGAAAGTAGTTGCAACGTTAAGAACATCCACAGGTAAGGATTTCGCAAAAGTATACCATATGGAAAGATCACCTAAAACAGGTGCTTATATGTGGAAAGAATCTATCATACCTAATGATAGTGTGAAAGAATATTTAGCAAAAAAAGCATAGGCTTATTTTGAATTTTACAGAAAAGTCCCGACTCTTTTCTCGGGACTTTTTTTTATTTATATCCATCATTTGCTAAAATTAACCTATCTTAGCACTTTAATTCAATTATTTTATGGGAATATTTTCTATTTTTTCAAGGGAAAAGAAAGAAAACCTTGATAAAAGCCTCACAAAAACGAAAGAAAGTGTTTTTGCGAAGATTTCGAAAGCCATCATTGGTAAATCGAAAGTTGATGATGAAGTGCTGGACAAGCTCGAAGAAATCCTTATTTCTTCAGATGTTGGTGTAGAAACTACACTTAGAATTATTGAAAGAATCCAGGAAAGAGTTTCTAAGGATAAATACCTGGGTACTGAACAATTAAATGGCATCCTCAAAGAAGAAATTGCTGAATTACTCCAAAAAAACGAAACTGAAAACAGGGATGATTTCTCCTTTCCAACAGGTGAGAAACCTTATGTAATAATGGTAGTTGGTGTAAATGGTGTGGGCAAAACCACTACCATTGGCAAATTGGCTTATCAGTTCAAATCTGCAGGTAAATCTGTTTTATTAGGTGCTTCTGATACATTCAGAGCTGCCGCTGTTGATCAGTTGATTATATGGGCAAATCGTGTAGGTGTTCCCATTATTAGTCAGGGAATGAATGCAGATCCTGCTTCTGTAGCCTATGATACTGTTGCATCGGCACTGGCACGTAAATCAGATGTGGTAATTATCGATACAGCTGGCCGTTTGCATAACAAAATCAACTTAATGACCGAACTAACCAAAATAAAAAGGGTAATGCAAAAGCTGATACCGGATGCACCGCATGAAGTTTTGTTGGTATTGGATGCTTCCACAGGTCAGAATGCCATTGAACAAGCAAAGCAATTTACAGCAGCAACTGAAGTAAACGCTCTGGCTTTGACAAAACTTGATGGCACTGCCAAAGGAGGTGTTGTAATCGGAATTTCCGACCAATTTAAAATTCCAGTAAGATATATTGGCATAGGTGAAAAAATGGAAGATTTACAGGTCTTTAATAAACAAGCATTCGTAGAATCATTATTCAGTTAATTAAATATTTTCCTGGCTTTTTATTAAATTCCCGAAATAAAGTCTTACAGTTTCAAACTTAAACAGCATTGTTTTGTTTTTTTATTGAACAAAGAAAATAAATTTTTATCTCAGTCACCATAACCCTGACAGGGTTTGAAACCCTGACAGGGTTAAAAATAGTATAACTTGAAAACAAAACCAAAACAAAAAATCAACATCATTACCATGGGATGTTCTAAGAATCTTGTAGATTCAGAGCAACTCATGCGGCAATTAAAGGATAACTATGATGTTGTTCATGAATCTGAAAAAGAGGATGCTGATATCATCATTATCAATACCTGCGGATTTATTGCCGATGCCAAACAGGAATCCATCGATACCATTTTAAACTTTTCGGTAGCCAAGAAAACAGGGAAAATCAAAAAAGTTTACGTAATGGGATGTTTATCTCAACGATATAAAAAAGAACTTTCAGCGGAAATGCCGGAAGTAGATGCTTTTTATGGGGTAAACGATTTAAAGGACTTATTAAAAACACTTGAAGTTGACCTCAAAACGCAGTTGCTGGGCGAAAGAATACTTACTACTCCGAAACATTATGCTTATTTAAAAATTGCCGAAGGTTGTAACCGCAACTGTTCTTTTTGTGCCATACCACTTATACGTGGGAAAAACATTTCAAAACCTATAGAAGATTTAATAGCTGAAGCTGAATGGCTGGTGAAACAGGGAGTAAAAGAATTGATACTGATAGCTCAGGATTTGACTTATTACGGCATGGATTTGTATAAAAAACGCAAATTAGCTGAGTTATTAGAAAAGCTGGCTGATGTTAAAGGCCTCGAATGGATACGGCTGCACTATGCTTATCCGGCTGCATTTCCCATGGATGTTCTGAATGTGATGGCAAAAAATGATAATATCTGTAAGTATATAGATATACCCCTGCAACATATCAATAGCGATATTCTTGCTTCTATGAAACGCAACATCGACGGAAACAAAACCCGTGAGTTGGTTGCAAAAATGAGAGCAAAAGTTCCGGGAATCACAATCAGAACTACGTTGATTGTTGGATATCCCGGTGAAACCTATGCACAGTTTGAAGAATTAAAACGTTTTGTTGCCGAAGCTAAATTTGAGCGTTTGGGCGTATTTACCTATTCGCCCGAAGAGAACACTGCTGCTGATAAGCTGAAAGACAATGTTTCTGCCAAAACCAAAGAAAAAAGATTTTCTGAAATTATGGAATTACAGCAATTGATTTCTGCTGATATAAACAATGCTAAAATTGGCAAAGTGTTCAAGACCATTATCGACCGCAAAGAAGGTGAATACTGGATAGGCAGAACGGAGTTCGACTCTCCCGAAGTAGATAATGAAGTGCTGATTACTTCTGACAAAAAATTAATTACAGGTAATTTTTACCTAATAAAAATTACTCTTGCTGAAGATTATGATTTGTATGGAGAAATAGTTTTATAATTAAATTGACTCAATAATCCATTAAAAGCGTGATAAAAAAAATAGCTTTCCAAACCTTTGGCTGCAAACTAAATTTTGCCGAAACCTCTCAGATATCCAGACAATTTATTGAAAATGGCTATGAAATAGCCGATTTCAAAGAAACAGCCGATGTTTATGTTATCAATACCTGTACCGTTACATCTATTGCCGAAAAGAAATGCAAAACAGCCATCAGAAGTGCAATAAACCGTAATCCTGATGCCAGGGTAGCCGTAATCGGATGTTTTTCTCAGTTAAAAGCCGAAGAAATTCAGGAAATTGAAGGTGTTGATTTAATTGTAGGCAATAACGAAAAACACAAATTATTTGAACTTATCAGCAACCGAAAAAATAATACTGCAACCAACTGTGCATATTGCGATGTAAAACAAATGGAGAAATCAGATGCTTTTGTCCCCTCCTATTCCTCCGGTGACCGTACCCGTTCTTTCCTGAAAATTCAGGATGGCTGCGATTATTTTTGCACTTATTGTGCCATACCTTTTGCCAGAGGCAGAAGCCGAAGCGATACCATTGATAATATTGTGAAATCAGCAGAAGCAATTGCTAGTGAAGGTTTGAAGGAAATCATACTCACCGGTGTTAATATTGGTGATTTCGGCAAACAAAACAACGAAACTTTCCTGCAATTAATTCAGGCACTCGATAAAGTGGAAGGAATCGAAAGATATCGTATATCATCCATAGAACCTGAATTACTAAGCGATGAAATTATTGAGTTTGTTGCAAACTCCGCAAAATTCCTACCCCATTTTCATATCCCTTTGCAATCGGGCAGTAATAAAATTCTGAAAATGATGAAACGCCATTATCAACGTGAATTATTTGCCGAAAGAGTGTATAAAATAAAATCTGTTTTACCCGATGCATGTATTGCTGCAGATGTAATTTGCGGATTTCCGTGTGAATCGAATGAAGATTTTCAGGATACATACAAATTTATTGATGCTTTGCCTATATCCTACCTCCACGTTTTCACCTATTCAGAACGACCCGATACCATTGCTGCTCAACTTGAAGGAAAAGTTGCAGTAAATATCCGTCGCGAAAGAAGCAAAGCATTGCAAATCCTTTCAGATAAAAAGAAACATGCCTTTTACGTCGAAAATTCCGCTTCTTTGAGAAAAGTACTCTTCGAATCAGATATTCATAACGGCTATATATCCGGGTTTACAGATAATTATATTCGCGCTAAAATTAAAGCTGATCCTGCTTTAATCAATAAAGTAGTGGATGTTAAACTGAAATTTCCGGATAAAGATGAAGTCTTTATTGTAGAATACCTGAATCAATAAA
>CAIUKU010000329.1 GCA_903899825.1 uncultured Bacteroidales bacterium
CAAATAAAAACTTATAATAATTTAAGTTCTACGAGTTTGGTATTAATCTGATTACTCAAAAAAGGCTTAAAACAATGACTTTTTTTAATATTGAGATTTGATTAATTCTTTTTTACTTGCAATAATGTAAGTTTTACGAGCAAGATATTTATTAAATTACATCATTTGATATTTTAAAATAAACAATTTGAAACATGATGTCCGTAGGACATCCATTAGTGTAATCCAACATACTGCAAAAACTATTGATGCCTGTAGGGCATCCATTTTAAACATTATCAAAGAACTCAAATAAAAATCTTTCATCATAATCAACTTCAAATTTCTTAAGCAAATCCAGATATTCATCTCTAAACGGTTTTTTTTGATGATGTTCTTTTTGATTAATGATGTAATTATACACCTTTTCAACATGCGATTTACTATAGGAAAATGCTCCAAATCCTTCCTGCCATTGAAACTTCCCTTTAAACCACCCTTTTTCATTTATTAAAAGCGAGCTACTTCTCTTTAAATCTGCAACAATATCTGAAATTGACATCGTTGGATTCATTCCAAAAAATACATGAACATGATCTGCATATCCGTTCACAATAATGCTTTTATGCTTTTTATTGGTCAGCAAACCGGTCATATAGCTGAAAACTTCATTTCTTATGGGTTCGCTCAATAAACATTCTCTGTATTTTACAGCAAAAACAAGTTGTATATATAGCTGCGTATAGACTCCTGGTTTCATATTATACGTATTAATGCAAGCCCTACAGGCTTGGATTGTTTGTTTAATTACAAAAATGTAAGCTCTACGAGCTTGATATTTATCTGTCTACTCAAAAATGGCTTATTACATTGATTTCTATTTGTATTGATATTCTTTTAATTCTTTTTTTAATCTCTTCAAATAAACGTATAAAAGTAAATCATTTAAATGTAATATTTTGGGTTGTTTATTCTTTTTTTTACAAAATAATGCAAGCTCTATGAGCCAGAATCACCAATTTTACAATCGATTACATAAAAAATCTTTTTTATCCGTATTTCAAATACAACGATTTGGCCCTTCAATTGACTTTGATTAAATTCCACTATGCCTTATTTAAAATAATTAATTCGAAACATGATGTCCGTAGGACATCCATTAGTGTAATTCAACCTCCTGCAAAAACCTTAGATGCCTGTAGGGCATCCATAACTTTTCTTTTATTAAAATAATTCAATTGATTAGTGCCTGACAAATCACATCATTTTTAAAAATTAATGATATGATGGTAGATTTCCACCAATCTTTCGGTTGTTTTATTCAGATTAAAAATTTCTTCAATGGCTTTCCTTCCATTTCTGCTCATTTGATTTAGATGTTCCTGATTTGACAGTACTTCAGTTAACTTTTCAGACAGGGTTTTTGCTGTATTGGGATAATAGACTAAACCTGCTTTGGATGTAGCTGCAATTTCCGGAAAAGCAGCAATATCTGGCTGTACAATGGGAATTCCTGATGCTAGGGCCTCCAGCAGATACAAGCCAAAGGCTTCGCCTTTAATTACAGGAACAGACAATACACTCAGCTTATTAAAAAAATCATTCAGCACCGAAGTTCTGAAATCATCTACAAAATCAACATATTGTAATACATTGTTATTCTTTAATTTATTTATTTGTTGTTGTATGAATTTAGAATCATCTGCCGTTTTCCCTCCGGTAAGCATAAGTCTAAGTGTATCAAAAGAAGCATTCTTTTTTAGTAATATAAAAGCATCCACCAGAATATCCAGTCCGTTTTCTTCGTTCAATCTTGACAAAAACCCGATGGCTAAAGGGTTTTGTGCAGGAAGATGATAAGTATACATTTCAGGATCTACTCCAAGATGAATTACGTGCATTTTAGCATCAGGAATATTCATCTTTGTTTGCATGACGCCTTTAAAATACTTACTGACTGCAATAAAAGCATCAACATCTTTAGCTTTTTCGCTCATCAACTGCCAGAGTATGGGTTTGTATTCCTCATTCATGGCGTTGATCCAAACATCTTCATCCTGCAAGGTGCAAAATACCGGTATTTTGAGTTCTTCTCTGATTTTTGCTGCAAGGCCTATGAGCAAAGCATTAGACAAATGAACAACATCCGGCTTTTCGTGATGTTTTAAAAAATAAATCAACTGATCAAGCTCTTCTTTCTGAAATCCCTCAGCACCCTGAAGCATAGAAATGGTCATTTCCTCCAAACCTTCGGCCCTGGTTGAACCGGATTTACGGGCAGCATATTTCAGAATAAAGGGCGAATTAAAGAATTTATACAGGAATTTTGGCATACTGCGAAACAGTTTAAAATTCTGTTTCAGGTAGATGTTAACTGCACCATAAAACACAGGAACGTCTGTCTGGTGAGCAAACTCTTCGATGGAGTGAGGTAAATACAAGGGCAGCGTTACAGAATCGTGTCCCTGAGCTTTCAGTGCTTTAGAAAACGCAGTATCACGCAGACAGTTTCCGCAATAAAAGCTACCCCCAAATCCTGGTACAATATAAGTTATCTTCATTTATTAAAATCATTTTTATTTACCAAAAACATATACTTTCCCATCACTGCCTCCCACGATGATGTAATTATTGATAACAGCAGGCGTAGATAAAAGCGGACTTCCAATTTCATAGGACCATAATTTTTTTCCTGTTTTCAAATCCAGCAGATAAAGACGGCCATCACCTGAAGCAATCACCACCATTTGCTGAGCAATTACCGGAGAGCTTTCTATCTTCTGCAAAGTTAGAAAATTCCACAATAAGCTGCCATCTGCTTTGTTTAAGCAATATACTTTTTTATTATGGGAGGTAATCACAATATATTTATCATAAACAGCAGGAGATGAAGTGAATGTACCTCCACCCTCATATTTCCATACTTGTTTTTTAGTTATCAAATCTATGCAAAAAAACTCCCCGTCATAATTTCCGAAATAAGCTCTATTGGCATCAATAGCAACTGAAGAGGCAATGTAATTATTGACATTTATTTTTGTTGTTTCTTTACCGGTATTTACATTAATCAAATGCAAAAATCCGTCACAACCGCCAAAAGCAGCTATGTTGTATGCAATGGCTGCTGTTCCGTTAATATAATTTGCTGATTCATATTTCCAGATTAGTTTCCCGTTTGAAGCATCCACACAGTGGAGATTGTAATCATAACTTCCTGTGATGATACGTTTTTGTATTTTATCTGACCCCATTACCCAATTAGAAGCACCGGAAATCTGTGCCTCGGTTTTGTATTTCCATTTCTGTTTACCCGTTTTTGAATCTACGGCAAATAAGTAACCGCTCAAACTGCCAAAAAAAAGTGTATTGTCAAGCAAAAGCGGTGAAGCTTCGATGGATGTTCCAGCTTTAAATTTCCAATTTAATTTACCTGATTTTGAAAAAGC
Source organism: uncultured Bacteroidales bacterium (assembly GCA_903899825.1). GTDB lineage: Bacteria > Bacteroidota > Bacteroidia > Bacteroidales > JACABE01 > JACABE01. Next base: position 3,426 of record CAIUKU010000329.1, read on the forward strand.
ATATAAATAGCCATCATCAGAACCAATGTAAATACAGTCTTTTCCAATTACCGCCGATGATTTAATTTTATCATTGGTTTTGTAAGTCCATAATAATTTGTAAGAAGTTAAAGGAAGTGTATTGGTATACCCTGTTAATGCCTGATTCCCCCTGAATGAAGGCCAGCTGTCCTGAGCCAGTACAGAAACAGACATGAGGAAGAACAGCAAGCCTAAAATGTTTTTAATTATTCGCATACTTCATTTATTTTAAATTCATCTTCTCCCGAGAAAGCTGAAAGTGCTGCTGTAGGACAGGTCTTTATACATTCGTCAGCAGCATTGGCAATGGCTTGTTGTAAAGATTTGTCAAAAGGAACAGCGATGTGCATATCGAAACCTCGTCCAATATACGTCAGTCCGGTAAGATCTTTATTTTTAGCCAGAATCTCAATACATAGTCCGCATTTGATGCACTTTTCAGCTTCATAGACAAGCTTTTCCTGTTGAAAATGCTTAGTAATGGATTTTCTTGATGCAAACTTAAACTTTAGCTGATTTGCTTTGTAGTCATTCGCATAAATTCTGAGTTTACAACTATGGGATTTCCTGCAGTCGCATCTGAGACAACGTTTTGCTTCAGCTATGGCTTCCTCCTTATTAAACCCAAACTGATTTCCATTCGATGGTTCATTTCTTTCACCTGGCTTTGATTCTTTGAGATATGTTGTTATTTCTTCCTCTCTGAGTTTGCCAAACCTGGAATTGAACAGTTTCGTCTGAAGTAAATTTCCTGACAAAAAAGAATGAACAGCATAAGCCGCAGCTTTTCCCTGGGCTACTACTTTCACCGCCATTTTCACAGGACTGATCACCGAGCCACAGGCAAATATGCCCTTTTGATTGGTCGTATAGCCGGTTTCTGAAAATTCTATACCGCTTTCTTTGCTGTTTTCACCGCTTGCAAGAATAACTGCATCAAAATCATTTTTAAGTTGTTCTGTTTCCACTTTGGAATTCAATCTGAATTCAACTCCGAATTGCTGGAGGATTTCAATTTCAGTATCCAATATTCCTTTTGGCAATTCAACTTCAGTCAATTTCAATAATGCACCTCCTGCTTTTTTATTTTTATCGAAAACGGTACATGAGTACCCAAGTTTCAACAGATGAAATGCAGCAGTAAGGCCTGCCATTCCGGCTCCAATAACTGCAATTTCTTTGTTTATTTTCAGGCTTTTTTCTGGTAAATAATGATTAGCAATTTTACTGTCTTCTAAAGCAGTGTATTTCTTTAACTGACAAATAGATACTGCTCCTTCCATTTGTTTTCTTCTACAGGCACTTTCACAGGGAGCTGAACAAATATACCCGAGTATCAATGGAAGTGCTATTTCTTCTTTTACTACTTCCAGCGCTTTTGCGAAATTTCCTATAGCAATCAGGCGGTTCATCTGAGGAATATCCATAAAAGCCGGGCAGCTGATTCTGCAAGGGGCTTCACAATCGCCTACATGATCGCTTAACAGCAATTCCAGTGCATCTTTTCTGAATTCAACAACTTCTTCAGAATTACTGCTGATGTTCATTCCCTGTTGTACTTTTACTTCACAGGAAGGAAGAAATTCACCGGTTATGTTATTTTTAACAGCACAAACCATACAGGAAGCATGATTAATAACGGTTTCGTTATAACACATCGCAGGAATCGTTATACCAGCTGTTGCTGCAGCCTTGAGTAACGTAGTCCCCTCAGGAACAAGAATTTCAATATTATCTATTTTAAGTTGTATCATTCTATTTAATAATCACTGCATTTGTAGGGCAAATCTGCTTACAGATATCGCATTTTATACATTTCTCTTTATCAATTGTATGTAATTCGTGTGGTTTCGCTTCAATGGCATCGGTAGGACATCTTTGCGCACATTTTGTACAACCTATACAATCTTCGGTTATTTCATAATGAATCATGTCCTTACACTTTCCTGTCGGACAGTGGCCCTGAATGTGTGCATCATATTCAGGGCGATAATACAGTAATGTAGACAGAACCGGGTTTGGAGCAGATTTACCCAATCCACATAAACTTCCCTGCTTTGTCTTTATAGCCAGTTGCTCCAACAATGCAATATCTTCAGCTTTTCCTTTCCCGCTGCAGATTTTATTTAATATTTCCAGCATTTTTTGTGTTCCTATTCTGCAAAAAGTACATTTTCCACAGGACTGATCCTGTGTAAAAGAAAGGAAAAATCTTGAAATATCGACCATGCAATCGGTTTCATCTAAAACAACCAGACCTCCGGAGCCCATCATGGCACCGGCAAGCGTCAGCGATTCGTAATCTATTGGTATGTCAGCCATTGATGCCGGAATACAGCCACCGGAAGGTCCACCGATTTGCACCGCTTTAAATGCTTTACCCCCTGCTATTCCTCCTCCGATTTCTTCTACAATTTGTCGTATAGTTGTACCCATAGGTACTTCAATAAGTCCGCCACGATTCACCTTACCGGCCAGTGCAAAAACTTTTGTTCCCTTGCTGTTTACTGTTCCGATTTTATTGAACTCAGAGGCCCCATTTCTAAAAATCCATGAAACCAATGAAAATGTTTCGGCATTATTAATAAGGGTTGGTTTTCCCCACAAACCGTTTTCAGAAGGATAAGGTGGCCGTAATGATGGAAAGCCCCTTTCTCCTTCGACAGATTGAATTAAAGCAGATTCCTCACCACAAATAAAAGCACCTGCACCTTCAAATAAACTGATTTCAAAAGAAAAATTGCTGTTCAGTATAGTTGACCCTACTATATTGTGTTGATGACAAATTTCCAATGCGGCTAAAATTTGCTTTACAGCAAGTTTGTATTCGGCACGTATATAAAATATTCCCCGTGATGCACCTACTGCGTATGCGGCAATAATCATCCCTTCAATGATTCTGAAAGGGTAGGACTCGAGTAACATCCGGTCCATAAATGCTCCTGGATCACCTTCATCACCATTACATATCACAAATTTCTCTTCAGATACGGCATTTTTCACCATTTCCCACTTTATCCCACTTGGAAAACCGGCACCTCCTCTGCCTCTTAATCCGCTGAGCTTAATTTCTTCAATCATTTCATCGGGATGTAAATCAAACAGGCATTTTCTTAAAGCAGAGAATCCTCCAAGTCTGATATACTCCTCAATATCCAGAGGTTTTATGATACCTCTGTGTTCAGTTGCTATATTAATTTGTCTGTCCAGAAATTCCGAAACGGGAGTATCCCTTTTTTCAACTGAATATTTATGGGTTGATACAGGAATATCTTCAATAGCAAGGTTTTCTACATAATTGTAAATCCTGTTACCTAAATTAGAAAGAAAACCATCAGGTTTAAAATGCTTCAATACTATGTTTCTGACTTCTTCTGCCTGAATTTTGGTATAAATAGCCGTTGGTTCGCCTGCTTTTATAATTTCAATCATGGGAACCTGATTGCAAATCCCCACACAACCGACCTGTTTTACATTGACATTGATTTTGTTTTTGTTCAAGGTCTTTTCCAAAGCAGATTTTACTTCAGCACTTCCACTCGCAACACAACAGGAACCCAGCCCTATCCTGATTTCGCCCTTTACGGCTGACTCATACTGTAATGATTCTTTTTGTTTTAAAAAGCCAGCATTCATTGCATGTTTAAAATCCTCTAAGACTTCGGGTACTTTCTCTGTTGTGAGGTTTCCGTAAGTAATATCGTCTATCTGCACAACCGGAGCTATTGTACAGCAACCCAGGCAGGCTACTTTTAAAACGGTAAATAAACCATCTGCATCGGTATCACATCCATCTTCCAGCTTCAATGCTCTGCGGAAAGCATCGTAAACCAGCATGGCCCCCTTAACATGACAGGCGGTCCCGACACATACATGAATGATATGCTTACCCACCTGCTGATGCCTGAACTGCGAATAAAATGTTGAGACGCTGTATATTCTTGAAGGTGTGATTTCGGTAATTTCACACACTCTTTCCAGTGCCTCTGCGGGCAAATAATTAAATTCCAACTGTATGGCCTGCAAAACCGGAATTACCCTGTTTACGGATTTCCCTTTCTCAGCGATTATTCTATCAACAATATCAATTATTTCTTTATTCATCCGCTTATTTTCCAATACAATAAAGATTATTTCCGGTTCGGATAAAAATGCTTCCTTCTGAAAATGCAGGTGTACAAAAACTTGATTCTCCAATTTTTGGTTCAGCTATCAGACTAAAGGTTTTGTCTGCTTTAAAAATATGCATTGTCCCTTTTTTATCCAATAAATATACCTTTTCTCCTGCCAGTATGGGTGATGAATACGTTGGAGATGCAAAATCATGATTCCAGTACTTATCACCGGTTTTTGGATTGTAGCAGGCCACTTCACCATAGCTGGTTACTACAAAAAGGTATTTATCGTTAGCAACAGGACTGGGAACATCTGATAAATAATCATTATTCTCCCACAAAATTTTAGGTGTACTGCCAATTTGAATGGCAACTAATTTTGCATATTCGTTAAGGGCAAACACAATGCCATTGGCATAAGCTACCGAAGGACCCACTTCACCGGAAGTACAGTCAATTTTCCAGAGTTCTTTCCCGCTAGCTGGATCGTAAGAAGCAACAAAGGGTTCTGCTATCAATAGAATTTCAATTCTTGAACCTGTATTTACAATTACTGGAGAAGCCCATGAAATTTTAACTTTCCGTGGACTTGTCCAGATCGTTTTGCCTGTTTGTGCAGACAGTGCATAAAGATTGGCTGAATTACTCTGATCATACTGAACAATTAATTTATCATCAATCAGTATTAATGAAGAAGAGTGGCCATAATGATTCACAGGAAGACCTAAATTTCTTGCCCAGACTTTTTTCCCTTTAAAGTCCAATGCAATAATATCGCCGCTTGCAAAAATAGCATATACATTTTTACCATCCGTTGTAAGGGAGGGTGCTGAATAACCTGTATTTTCCGTGACTTTTGGAGATTTTGAAGAAGAACCCTGAATGCCACTAACATCGGCAGTCCAACTTATTTTTCCTGATTTTTTATCTATACAAAACACCTGCTGTTTTGAACCATCTGCTCCGCTCAGAAAAACAAATTCTCCCCAAACAACAGGAGAATTGTATCCTGTAAGGGGGATAGCAGTTTTCCAGCGGATATTCTTTCCACTGCTTCCATCCCAGTTTACAGGTAGGTTTTTCTGATAGGCAATGCCGTTACCTCCAGGTCCACGAAATGAAGGGAAGTTGTTTTTCATAGCAGCTGTCGGGTATTCAGGCGAATTTGAACCCTGAACAGTATCAGTAAATGTTGAATCCTGCTGAGGTATCTGATTAGAAACAATTTGAGTTGTATTGTTGACGTTCATGTTATTTTCTGAACCTTCTTTCCGGGAAAATTTGTTACCTAAATCTTTATGTGACAGAAAAGCAACAACTAAAGTCACCACAGCAAGTACAATTCCAGCAATACTTATCCATTTCCTTGCTTTATTTTGAGTATCCGGCAAAGTATCATTTTTTACAACTGTAATAGGCTGAATTTTTTTGTTAAGCGCATCTAACATCAATACAGCAATAATCATAATAATAATTCCAACAAGGAACATATATCCACCAAACCTGATTTGCCATTGTGTAGTAAAATATGCTTTTCTTGCCAGAAGATCCAGTGCTCTGATTTCATTTCTCAAAGCCTGATCGTCCGGCGTTTTATTTAATCTTTCAACCAGAGTATTCATCAGTCTGGTATTTACCGGATCGGAAGTATTCATCTGAAGATAATTGGCAATCATCAGAATACAAACAGCAAATGAAAATACCCCTGCAATCACCAGGATATATCTCCAGAAACGGACTTTAAGATTAGTTTGTAAATGCTCTTTTATCATTTCTTTTCAGGTAAAACGGGACAATATTTCATACATCTTGCACAACTCAGACAGTTTGCTTTATTCGGACTGTAATCGGGATGATACTTAAATACAGTTAAACCTATCAATGTCAGACCAAAGACCAGTCCTATAAATCCACCAAAAAACCAACTGCCTGTATTAAATTCATCCACAATTGCAGCTGCTTCTGTATAAAGTTGTTCTGTGGTTTGTCCGGATGATTTAAATGCAGTAATTTCAATGGCATCTTTTCCAATTACTCCATAATTTGTATTATTCATGATTTCATTGGCCAGTTTTACTTTGTGATGAACCATGGCCAGATTCTCATGAAAATTTGAAGCAATGAAACCTCCTGCAATTATCAGTACAGGAATAACTAAACTCAATATAACATAACGTCTTACAATTACTTCCGTTTTTTCTTTTTCTTTATGTGGCACAGGCATGTCGATTGCACCAAAAGGACATGCATTTTCGCAGAGTTTACAGTTAATACAGCCGGCAGGAGTAATGCTCATGTGTTTGAACGAAAAACGGCTTACAATATTCAGCAATGCACCATAGGGGCATAAAAACCGGCAATAGGGACGGGCTATAAATACGCCAATCAACAGGAATAAACCACCAATGAGAAACATGGCAAAACTGGCGTCCATTCTGAAAAATCCAACAAAAGGATCGTAACGGCAAATGACAAAGTCAGTTCCTGTGGCAGCATAAAGAATTGCAAAGGCAAGATAAATAAATGGAATGATGCCCAGTACTTTTTCAAGCCATGCTTTCACAGGCATCGGACGAAAAGCAACGATGTCCTGTATAGCACCCAGCGGACAAACTCCGGCACAAAAAGTACGGCCGACAAATAAAGTATAAACAATGGGAATTAAGAAAAACAGTAAAGCCGTTAACGGAATAGTGTAGTTCACTTTAAATAGCGCCAATGTAATATTTTGAATTGCACCTATTGAACAAATACATCCTTCTCTGTAAAAGCCAAAATAAAGTATCACAAAAACTGAAATCCCGAAAACGCCTTTCCTGGAACGTTTTTTCATAACAAACCAGCTGATCAGCGTAAGTGATGCCAGTAAAACAACTAAATCCAGGTACTCAAAGAATATTGCCCTGGGTGAAGGCGTGATGGTTACAGGTTGTGTGTGTCCCGATTCAAATTCTGGTTTTGGAAAACGGTTTTTGGCAGACAGCGTAAAGGCCTGCAATGTGAGCATTACAAACAGTAAATAAACAGCTATGTTTTTAATTTTATTCATTTACGTATTTACAATTTGTTTTTCCATTCATTATGAGCTCTTAGACCCTGCATCAGATAAGCTTTTTTAGGAAGTACCCTGGATATTGCATTGGATGGACAATCTCGTGCTATGGCACATTCATTGCAGTTATCACATAAACTATGATCAATCTGCAACTGAAGAGAACCATTTCCAAAAGCGCCACAGCCTTTCACACATTTTCCACAGCCTATACATAATTTTTTATCAATATCATATTCAAAAAACGGTTCTTCAATAAATTTTCGGTTGATAGCTGCAGTAGGACAAAGCTGATTTTCGGCAGCAGTTGTTAGAATCTTAGTCCCCGGCTTAAAATAGCCCCCACATAAATCGCAGTATCCACAAAGGTCGTAGCCATGAAAACACTTCACTGCTGATGGATTTTTAATGCAATTGGTGGCACATCGTCCACATTGTATGCATTTTTTAGTATCAATCTGCCAGATCGTTTTATCAGACATGGTTTTTGAAATCAGGCCTACTGTGATCCCTCCCAATCCCAGCAATATTGACCATTGCATGCCTTTGCGAAAGAATTCACGTCGTGAAATAATAGGTAGATCTTTCTCTGAATTCATCCAAAAATTATTTTAAGCTATTGATTTCTTTATATTTAGCAGCTTCTGGTAATTTGCATTCAGTTAATTGTTTGCATTTACTGCAGATAAACTGAAAGTCGCAATCAGGAGCTTCATTCTTTTTAAATAAAAGTATACCGCTCATTAAGCTCAAACCTATCAGGATTGAACCTCTTGCCAAATTATTGAGAAAATCTCTTCTTTCCATCTTTTGCTTGCTTTTACTTTTTTTCAAAAATTCTGATTTGCTTCCTGACAGGATCCAGCACATATATTTTGTTTTTCGAATCCACTGCGAGATCAAGTCCTTTGGTGCCTTCGTCAAACTGATTGGGTCCGGCTACTATGCATTGAAATTCCCCTGTCTGAGAATAAATTTTTACACGGGGAATTGCTTTTTCGCTGCTTACAAAAGAGCCATTAGAAAGTAATGCAATATGGGTAGGGTTACAACATCCGCAAAAACCATCGATTTCTTCTGATTGCTTTCCCCAGGAAGATTTCATATTCCCTTTTTTGTCAAAAGCTTCTAATTGATACATTCCCGGATTTACCATCCAGATTTCATCATCCCGTCCCATCGCAACATCAAAAAACGGGCTCCGGATGATAATGCCGGGAACTCCTTTCAATGTATCCTCCATTCCCATATTATTGATAAACTTCCCTTTTAAATCATATTGATGCACCAGTCTTGCCTCAGCATCTGCCACAAATACATTTTCGTCATCCACTGCTATTCCTGTCAGCACCGACTCAGTATTTCCGCATTTCCATCGCCTGAGCAATTTACACTGCATATTTCTGACTTCAATATGCGTTTGCATTCCTAAAAAAATTTCGTTTCCGGAACTCACCGTCAGACAATTGCTTACTTCATTGAGTTTACAGTTTTGTAGTTCTTTATAGTTTTGATCATAAACGATTAAATTACTTCCTGCCACCAGAATATGATCGTTTTTATCAATAGCAATTCCATTCAATTCATCCATAGCAACATGAATCTGAGAAATCTCTTTATAGCCAATCAAATGAGAATCTGTTTTTTTTAAACTATCTGTATTCAGTTCATAAGGATTAACCTGACTTTGGTGAGTGAAAAATAAATCATTTACCATAAAAGCAATGACAGCTAATATCAGAATAACCAAAAAAACAATAATAAATTCCTTCTTCATTTTTTTTTCATTTTCTAATGTCAATACATAGCATTTGTTTCGAATCTCTCATAATCAGTCTGCCATCTGCAATAGCAATTGGCCCCCAGGCATCTTGTCCGTCCATTATTTTAGTCTGACTCAATACCACAAATTTTGAAGTATTGGCTTCAGCAATCGTCAACGTACCATCATCATTCAGAATAAAAAATTTTCCATCGGCTACAATATAAGGCCCCAATCCAAAACGTGCATTATTCCCACTACTCCAAAGTATTTTTTTGCAATCTGAAGGATTACAGCAGACAAACTGATCCCTCAAACCACCTGCGTCTTTTGGAAGAATGGCAAAAATAAATCCTTTGTAAAAAACGGGAGTCTGTTGCTCAGAAGCGATGCCCTCAGTAGGTAAATATTTTTGCAGCACTTTTACATTAAACCCTTCACCATTGGCAATCAACTGTAACAATATCGACCCAACACCATAACCAGCGGTGATCAGCACTTTACCATCATTTAAAATAAGTGGTGAGGGAGCCACAACATTTGGCTCAAAATCATTGCATTTCCATAAAAGACTACCTGCATCCTTACCTTCGGCAGAAACACCACATACTCCACCAATTGCAGAATACACATACATTTTTTTACCTTTAAAAGTCATGGGCATGACGGACGAATGAGACATTTTCCATTTGTCGGGATTGGGTGTTTTCCATACCGCTTTTCCTGTGGCACAATCTATGCCGGCCATCAGAGAACTCCCTCCGGGAGCAATAACAGCAATTCCATTTTCAATCAAAGGACATTGGCCGGTATTCCAGAATGGAATTTCGGTAGCATAGTCTTTCTCCAGATCAATTCCCCAAAGCAAATCACCTTTTTCAGTACTCATACACATTACATGGCCTCTGGGACCTATGCTTACAATGTATTTATCTGTTACAGCAGGAATGGTCCTGGATATTCCATGGTTGCGTTTGATATGAACGCCATAGGATCTTCTCCAGAGTGCTTCTCCTGTTTCGAGAGACAGACATTTTAACACATCTGCCTTTTTGGCTTCATTGTAATCCAGTACATAAACTTTCCCGTTAAATATGGCAGCTGCAGCATGTCCTTCTCCCATATCTGTTTTCCAGATTATTTTCGGACCTTGTTTACCAAAATTATCAATGAGTTTTATCTTTTCCTTATTGATGTTATCGTAATCACCTCCACGGAAATGAGGCCATTTCCCAGTAAGAGGAGATGTGAATTCTTTCAGAAAAGTATAATTTTCACCGATATGAACTACAGTATTGCTGTCTGATGTATGCGGGGGCCTGTGGTCCTGGCCGGGAACACTTATTTTCAGGTTTTTAACGGGATTATAAACAAACCACAATACAAAAACAGTAATGCCTGTTAACGCAAGAAAAATCAATAAAAATTTTCCTGTACTTTTCCCTTGCATAGGTTTTATTCTGCAGCTAATGAATACGCAATCATGACATTGCCATGACGCAGGTATAAAATTTTATCTTTAATCACAGGATGTGCCCAATGGTAATCAGAGCCCAGATTGATCTTGATTTTACTTATGATTTCGAATGTGGTATCTGTTGGTTTTACAAGGGCAAAATCACCTTTGTCGCTGTAACAGTATAACAAACCGTCGTTGGCAATGGTAACTCCTTTACCCAAATCTGAAGTCTGGTATTTAAGCAGTCCTGTTTTCCAGTCAAGACATTGCCAGGTTTTATTATTCTGACCCGAACCGTATAAATTGCCATTGAGCAAAACCACACCACCCATCTGATTGTCCAGACTGGTATTGGTCCAGACCTCTGTTACCGTATTCCCGTCTTCGGAAAGTTTCAGCATAATTCCACCGGATCCATAACCACTGACTACATAAATCTGACCATCGTAATAAAGAGGGGTATTGGCATGTACCGACCATGTATTTTTTTTAGGGTAGGTCCACAATACTTTCCCTGTTCCGGCTTCAATTCCCAATACTTTAGTTTCCGTAAGTGTACAGATGATTTTTTTTCCATTATGATTGATCAGCAATGGGAAGCAATAGGCAGTTAATTCGCCTGCGCCTGATGAAGTCCAAATCATTTTCCCGTCCAGTCTGTTCAAAGCTACTATATTTTGTACAGCACCACCCGTTGTAAAGATTACTTTTTCATCTACAATCAGTGGTGATTCTACGATTCCCCATTTGGGTGGTTTGGCATCATAAGCAGTATTCATATCAATGCTCCATAATATCTTTCCATCTGCAACATTTATACAAACTGCCATTCCAAAGCTGGAACTTACATAAATTTTATTATCAAATACAGTAGGGGTAGATCTGCATCCAGGCCAGGATTCCGACCATTCCTTGCCATAAGCGGTTTTCCAGATCAGTTTACCTTTCAGGTCTAATCCAAAAACATATCCTGTATTTTCCAACATTCCGGAAGTTATTATTTTATCGTTGTAAACAACTGCAGAAGTAAAGCCTTTGCCTAATTCATCATAATGCCAGAGTATCTTCGGACCTTCGGCAGGCCATTGTCTAATCAGTCCGGTTTCGTTATAAACCCCATCTCGGTTTATACCCCTCCATTGTGATTCAAATTGCGCATTTGCCCATCCGAAAGTAAATAGCAATATAGCTGTACTCATTATAAATTTTAAATTTCTCATAGAACTGCTCTCCTGTTTTAAAAAAGATTTTTGAACCAATGGCAAAGTTAATATTTCTGAGATATTTTTTAAAATATTTTTATTCATTTGAATAAATACATTTCAATAGCAAATGATGTAAGTGAAACTGAAAGTAAATATCGTGACTTATTGTTTTTTTCTTATTTATGCAATGGTATTAACATTGGTGATTTATGCAGGTTGAAACATTCAGACTATAAAAAACGATTTAATAAGTTTTTATTGACAGAAAATAATCAATACTTCTAAGCATAAAGTAAAGATAGAATCAGTATTACTTCCACAAATGAATGATATTATTGAAAGTTGGAATCATGGCAGAACCCAAGGTGAATATCTTTTCCCTTTTCTTACAGGAAAAGAAGATCCAACACAAATTAAAAAACAAGTTCAGAATATAACGAGACTAATAAATAAACATATTAAAATTATTGCTGAACGTATAGGTATTGAAGGCATTAGTACCTATACAGCCCGCCACAGTTATGCTAATGTTCTAAAACGAAGTGGTGCTAACATTGCATTTATAAGTGAAAGCCTTGGACATACCGATATTCAAACAACATCTAGTTACTTGGATTCTTTTGAAAAAGAAGAACAAATTAAAAATGCAAAATTATTAATCCCCTAGAGAATCAAATCATCATTTTGCTTTTTATCAAATTTTTTATGTCGTTTAAAATTATAATTTTTACGTGTGTTTTTAATTTATTTTTAAAAATGCGTTCGTTTTTAATTTTTAGCGTTAATTTTTCGTATATTTGCATCCAATATTGACGTCAATTTTTAATAAAATACAATGAATAGCGTTTGTTTTTCAATTACAGCAA
>CAIUKU010000330.1 GCA_903899825.1 uncultured Bacteroidales bacterium
TAATTTTAAATTTATTTTCAGTACCATTTAACAATCTTACAATGTTCTTCTTATGGGTAAAAGGAACAAAGACTGCGATTAAAATTGAAAAGATAATTAAAGATGGATAATGCACTTTAAAAAGGAAAATACAAATAAAAGGGAATGCAACTGCTGTAGTAATAGATGATAATGATACATATCCTGAAGAAATTAAAACAAGGAGAAAAACACCTAATAATGCTATAAATGCAGAGGGATATAAGGCAATAATAACTCCAACCAATGTAGCAACACCTTTACCTCCTTTAAATCCGATATAAATTGGGAATATATGACCTAAAACAGCAGCAAGGGCAAGTACAAGTTCAAGATTTATTATTTGAAACGGTTCATAAAAATCAGGAGCAAAGAATCTTCCTAAAAATACTGCTAACCAACCTTTAAATACATCTAGAAATAGAACAATTAATCCTTGTTTTGGCCCCAAAACCCTTATTGTGTTAGTAGCACCAGCATTACCACTTCCTTTGGTGCGAATGTCAACATCAAAAAAAACGCGTCCTATCCATACTGAAGTTGCAATAGAACCAATTAAATAAGCAGTAATTACACCAATTATGACACTATATGTAATCATTAAATATCAGATAAAAGTGAAATGCAAAGATAAGGCTATTATAGAGATAATTTTTATTTTTTTATAAAACTTATGAACATCAAAATAATATAAATTTGTAATACAGATGTTTACATGAATTATAAAATAATTAAAAAATGTTAAAATTTAATTATGTATTTTATGTATGATTTCAATCAATTCACTTATAATCATTGCAGTAGCACCCCATATTTTATGGTTATTCAAATCATAGCAAGGCGCTACAATTCTTTTATTTCCAAAACCAATAAATTCGTTTTCAGAAACATTTTCAGGAGAAAGCAATTCAGATAAACTTACTTCAATAATTTTATTTACTTCTTTATTATTTAATATAAATAATGGAGGAGATGGCATATAGGCTACTATAGGTAAAACCAGAAAATTACTGGGAGGTATATATAATTCTGACAACTGACCTAAAATTTCAACAGATTTAATCTCAATACCAATTTCTTCATTTGCTTCTCTAAGTGCAGTATTAATGAGATTTAAATCATTCTTCTCATATTTTCCGCCGGGAAAAGCAAACTGACCGCTATGTACACCATTATATTCCTGTCGTTTGATAAAAACCGTATTTAATTTTTCATCTTTAGGGTATAATAGTATTAGTACACTGCTACGAATGGTAGCATTGCTTATTTTAGCTGTCAGCATATCTGTTACCCTGGTTGAAGGCATCATACGTTGATGTGCATCATAGGATGGCAACTCCTTTGCCAGCTCCAATTTAATATCTGATATAAATTTGTTGATAAACATGTTCATAAAAATAACAAAAATAAACAAAAAAGTCGCTCTTTCAGGAAAATAAACAATACTTTTGCAGATTATTTATTAATTAAAAACCAAAATCAA
>CAIUKU010000331.1 GCA_903899825.1 uncultured Bacteroidales bacterium
AAAAAGGGGAAAGTTTTCACTTCCCCCTTTTTTATAAAGTAATTGATCTGATTTATTGCAAAACAACTTTCTCAACTTTTGTAAAGTTTTTGTTGATCAGTTTTACAAAATAGATGCCCTTTGGATAAATTGATAAATCAATATCCTTTGTATAAGATGGTTTTACGCTATTTAGTTTTTCACTATGTATAAGCATACCTTCAATATTGATAATCTGTAAATCCAGGCTGGTATTTATTTCATTGATATTTATTGTTATTATACCTTTTGTTGGATTGGGATAGATCTGGCAATTCAGAGCGCTTCCACCAGCTTCGTTTATTCCAATATAAGCTTTTACAAAAATAGGATGATCTGCAGATACTGTGCCACTACCACAGGTATTTGTGCCTTTAACTGTTAATATACCAGATGTAGCAGTAAGAGAAAAATCAATCGAAACAGAAGTGCCATTGTTCGTAATAGTATGACCAGTTCCTGAATAAGTCCAGGTATAAGAAGTTGCATTTGGAATTGCAGTTGTAGTAAAAATCTTATTTACGTCAGTTTGTGTAACTGTATCTGGTCCAACTATAGTTCCGGCAGCAGCAGGCAAAGAATTTACAGCGATTGGATAGTTTGCTGATATTGTTCCGTTTCCACAGGCATTGATTCCTTTAACGGTTAAATTACCTGCTGTAGCTGTTGCTGAAAAATCAATGGTAACACTTGCAGAACTTCCATTGATGGTGTGACCTGTTCCGGAATAAGCCCATGTATAAGATGTAGCATTAGTGATAGAAGGAACTGAAAAAGCAACTGCGTTTTGTCCCTGGCATACTGTTGGAGAACCTGTAATAGTTCCTGCAGCTGCTGGTAAAGGATTAACAATAATAGGATAGTTTGCTGAAACCACACCTGCACCACAGGTATTATTACCAATAACAGTTAAATTACCAGGAGTGGCAGTTGTAGAAAAACTAATGGTAATATTATTAGTAGATCCAACAATAGTATGTCCCGTACCTGAATATGACCAGATATAAGAAGTTGCATTTAAAATTGAAGGAACTGTATATGCAACATTGGTCTGACCCTGGCATACTGTAGCTGTTCCGGTTATTGTTCCTGCAGCAGCTGGTGTTGCATTAACAGTAATAGGATAATTGGCAGAAATTGTTCCGTTTCCACAGGCATTGGTACCTCTAACTGTTAAATTACCTGATGTAGCTGTTGGTGAGAAAGTAATAGTAACACTATTAGTTGTTCCGTTAATGGTATGACCTGTTCCTGAATAAGCCCAGGTATAAGAAGTTGCATTTGACATTGCAGGAACAGTATAAGATACGTTGGCTTGTCCCGGACAAACTGAAGCAGTACCTGTTATAGCTCCGGCTGCAGCTGGTAATGGACTGATAGTAATAAAATAATTTGCAGATATGATTCCATTGCCACATAATGAATTAGTCCCTCTTACTTTTAAATTACCTGAGGTTGCATTATTACTGAAAGTAATCCAGACGCTATCTGTTGAAGTAGTAGAAGCAGGTGAATAAGTAGCACCACTACCTGTATAAGCCCAGATATAAGAAGTTGCATTTGTAATAGGTGGAACTAAGAATAAAACATTCGTTTGTCCCTGACAAACTGTAGAAGGACCAGTAATCGTTCCTGCTGGGAAAGGTAATGGATTCACAGTAATAGGATAATCTGCAGAGATCAAACCATCACCACAGGTATTCTGGCCTTTTACTGTCAATATTCCTGATGTAGCAATATTAGAAAACGTTATAGTAATATTATTGGTGGTACCTGTTATAGTTGCACCTGTTCCTGAATAAGACCAGAAATAAGAGGTTGCACCGCTAATTACCGGAACTGTATAAGCAACACCGGCAAGTCCCTGACAAATTGTAGGAGTACCGGTTATTGCTCCTGCATTGGATGGCAATGCTGTAATTGTTAAAGCAGAAGTTGCTGAATTTGTACATAGCACTAAATTTGTAGAGGTTGCAGTATAAGTTCTTGGAACACTCGGTTTTGAATAAACAGTCAAAGCAGATGTACCTGTATAGGCTATAGTGGCTGCTGCATCTGTAAATAATTCAGTAATTGGAGACCAAATCATTGATGTATTTTGATTCCCGGTAATACTGATATTATCAATTCCCCAGAAGTATCCTGATGCATCATCATAATTAAACCTGATTTTTACATTCGTTAAGTTGATATATGGTGTAATGTCGATAGAGTCTTTAACAAATGCACCAATCGTACCCTGAGTAGATTTATATACCTTTAATTTAGTCCAGGTTGTTGCATTGTCTGTTGAAACTTCAACCATAGCACTGTCAGTATTATAACGGTAATAATGCCAGAATTTTAAAGCCAATGTTGTAAAACCATTCGTATTAATAGAAGGACTGGTTAATTTGGTCATGGTATTAGCACCACTACCAATCGCATCACTATTTGATAAATAGAATTGTGAATTGTCGTTACTATGCCAGGTTCCATAACTACTATATACATAACCATCTGTTGTAAGGGTCCAGTTAGTATTTGCAGGTGTTCCACCTGTAGAAGTATTGGTAGTTGTCCAACTATTAGTGCTTGCGTTGAAATTTTCAGAAAGTAAAACAATATTGGTCATTGTTCCACCTGAAGCTGTGAGTAATTGAGTTGCACCTAAACAAATAGAAGCAGATGAAGGAGTAATACTTACATTAGATGGGATTGGGTTTACATTGATATTTACAGATGCTGAATTTGAACAAAGTGAAGTAGTGTTGTTAGCTGAACAAGTAAATACATTTGTGCCATTGTTAGTTGGTTTTGCATATACTTTTGAAGCATTAGCCAAAGCTACATATGGAGTTGTACAAGTTGAATCAGTATATAAAAAATTAACTGGACTCCAAGTAAATGAGGTGTAATCCGCTAAAATGGAAGTGACAGAAATAGGTGTAACTGAATTATTGCAAATTGTTTGATCTGAACTTAATGTAAGAACAGGAGGAGTTGTGATAGTTGCAGTTACTAACGTACGTGCACTTGAACAAATAGGTGTGAAATCGAATTTGATCTGAGGTCTGTTTTGCCATGAAGATAAAATTCCGGTTGATCCGGTAAATGCTAAAATATTTGCAGGTGTATCACTGTCTTTTCTATAGCTTTGACTTGAGTAATTGGTTGTAGGGTCTGTCTTTACAGATGCAGAAGTATTACCTGCATTTGCGTTGCTCCAGCTAAGTGAGATGATTACATTTGAAACGCCATCCCAAATAAAAGGAGTTGAAAATGTATATGTATTGATTCCAACAGTAGGTGTGAGAGTTGAAACATTATATACGGTAGATAATCCACCTTGTATATTAGCCGTAGATGTAAAATTATTCAGGCTTGTATTTCCCATTTGAATATAGAATCCATTATAAGTAGTACCTGCTGCAGTGATATCGAGACTGATTGCATTGATTGATCCTGTTTTAACATTTGCAGCAGTTAATTCAGCTGCTGTAAAAAGATATTGTGTTTTTATGCCACCGTAGCTACCATTAAATGGAGTATAGATTTCACTGGATGCAACGGATCCGTTTCCTATTGTTGAAATACCTGAAGTTCCAACCAGGTCAGCAGCAACATAATAAGGTGTAGTCAGCGGAATACTTGGAGTCGTAAAATTTGTTCCTGTTCCAATAGCATTTCCACCGCTTGCAGCAGCATACCATTTTAAAATAGTTCCTGCACTGGCAGTAGCTTCTAAATTAACTGTTCCTGTACCGCAACGACCAGCGGGAGTAGTAGTAAGTACCTGAGGATTGTTAACTGTTACTTTAACTGCTGGTTGAGAACATGTATTTCCGTTTCCATCTTTAATAGTTAAATTGTAATATGTTGTAGTGTTAATAACAGCAGTAGTTTCATTTAATGTAGTGTGACCAACTATATCATTAAAGACAATGCTGTCAGAAGAACTCTTCCATTGGAAAGTAGCAGTACCATATCCGGTTGATGGGGATACTGTTAAAACTGAAGTGCCACTTCCGCATATAGGAGATGAAACTGCAGTAATTACAGGATTAGCTGGTAATATAGTAACAACAGAAGTGGCCGTATTGGCACATAAAGCAATATTGGAAGCTGAACAAAGATAGGATGTTGAACCTGGAGTCGTATTTTTTACAAATAAAGTTGTAGCACTTGCACCTGAAACGTATGGAATAGTAGCTAATGTATCTGTATATAAACCGGTAACAGGTGTCCAGATATAAGTATCATAATCCGCTATGGTAGATGTTACACTAATGCTTGTTATTGCATTGTTACAAATGGTTTTGTCTGGAGTAACAGTCAAAACCGGAGCGGGTGTTACAGTTGCAGTTACAGCGATACGAGGGCTGGAACAAACACCTTGTCCTGCAAATACGAATTTAGGACATTCTGAATAACTCAATAAATTGCTTAGGTTGTCACCACAGATAGTAGCTGCAGCAGTAGCTGCACTTACATGTGATTTAATTGTTGAAACATATGAAGTTGCGTCAGTTTTTATTGTTCTGTTCATTGCAGACCCTGAAGCTGCATTCCCATGGCAGAATTCTAATACAATATTAGAAGAACCATCCCAATTGTAGGGTGTTGTGAACGTTAATATATTTAACCCACTAACAGGAAGAAAAGATGCACTTGTAAATACTGTAGTGAAAGTTGTATTTGGTACAAAAGCTACCATATTTGTTGCAGTAGTTGAGCCGATTTTTAAAGACAAATCAATCATAGGCAACGTTCCTACTGAAGTAACATCTAAAGCAACAGAAGTAATATTTCCTGCAGCTAATCCTGCAGCCTGTAAATTAGCAGCTGTAATTAAATGTTGTGTGTGAATATTGCTTGATGCAGAGTAAAAAGGATTAGAATAGGTAGATGAAGTGGACCCACCAAGACCCGTAGCAATATTTGCAGGTGCATAGGTTTCTTCCCCAACATAATAATCCGTAGTTGTTGTAATATTGGGTGTTATAAATGGAGAACCAGTTCCCAAAATGGCACCTCCGGTTGAGGTTGCATACCATGCTAAAGTCCCGCTACCTCCTGCAGTTGCAGCTAAACTAACTGATCCTGAGTTGCAACGGCTGGATGGAGTAGTAGATGCAATATTTGCAGAAAAGGTAATTTGAATGGGATTAGAAGTTGCTGTCAATGGTCCGTTTTGACAGGTTACATCACATTTATAGTAAGTAGCTGATAAAGGAGCAGCTGTATAAGTAGAAGCAGTTGCACCGGATATGTTCGAATAAGTAATACCATCAGTTGATCTTTTCCATTGATAATCAATTCCAGTTTGTGCACTGGTATTTTGTAATGAAAGAACTGTTGAACTTCCTAAACATAAAGCATTAGTTGATGCAATTGTATTTCCTGGAGCAGGTAAACCACAGGTGTAGTTAGGAATTCCATCAAATTCATCAGCACCAATATCAGTAGCTGTTCCGGTTCCGGTATATCCTGTTTCACCCCATCGGATGTTGGCATCAAAATCATCGGTAATAGCAGGTGTGGTAATTCTTAATCCTCCACTTTCACAACCTGTAGTGAGGGTTGTTTTTAAATGTAAATTATAAGGAGTTGTAGCAATATTAATAAAAGGTGGATTTTCTCTGAAAGAAGCAGCGTCTTTGGGTGCTACCCTGGTTTGAAAATCAAGGATGGTTTGATCTGAATTAGTACCATCAAAGAAAATTAAATTATTGGCTGAAGGAATACCTGCATAAAAACAATTGTAATTAGAATTTGAAGAATAATAAGTAGCATTGTATGCAGCTGAATTTCTGAATGCAACAGTATAACTTGCTCCGCTGGGACCAGGTGTAGAATTGTTTGCAATAATATTATTTCTGAAATCACCTATAGTAGTGGCTAATTTATAAATACCTGCACTTCCGAAAGTTGTTGCAGAAGAACTTGAAGCATTTAAATAAATTGTATTATAGTAAAGATTTTGAGTAGTTCCTCCTAGATTCATACCAATTACAGCTGTAGTATTTGTTGAAGCAGTGGCTTTGATATCAGAAATATAATTGTTGTATATGTTTCCTGTTGCACCTGAATATGTAAGTCCAATTGCTTGAGATGCACTACCACTTGAGCTTAAATTGTATATGTTGTTTTTGTATATATTGGCAGGAGCACCTATTTTAAAGGTAATCCCGGAAACGTTACCTCCTGAATTTAATGCGTAAATTGTATTGTTATAAATGTTTTTAGTACCAGCAGAGGTAGAATCCATAAATGCAATTAAGTTTCCTGTTCCATTGTGTGTTAAATTATAAATAGAATTATCTGAGTATGTTTCAGTAACTGCAGCAGCAATATTATAATATCCGTAAAAAGGAGAAATACCTGCAGCTGAATTGTCGTGTATGCTGTTTAAGTAGAAATTAATAGTAGCTGCAACAGCCTGAGTGCAATACATATTTCCACTTGCTCCGGTTTTACTGTTGTTGATAATTGTATTTGAATACATATTCAAAGAATTTGTACCCATATTTGCATTGTTAAATATACCTATAAAATTACCTGTCCCGGCCAAAGTGTTACCGCTGATAGTATTCCCATATATATTAACATTAGCAGCTGTACCTGTATTGGTAATTCCCTGAATACTACCTGAAGTTGCTGTTGAAAAATTGAAATTTGAGATGGTATTATTGTATATGTTTACAGTGTTGGCTGCAGCTGTATTTCCCATTCCATTATAAATGGCATAAACTGTATTTGTATATGCCCCGGTTGTTAAAGTATAAGTAATGGAATTATTATAAATATTAATATTTGAAGAAGTTCCAGCTTGAGTAAAAATTCCATAACCAGAATTAGTTAAGCCGTTTAAAGAAGTATTTATAATATTATTGGCAATTTTCAGGTTTTTTTGATTGGTTGCGTAAATGCCTCTAACATTGGTGGTGGAAGCCCCTAAATTAGTGATAGTGTTGGCTCCTTCAACTCCAATTTCATTATTTGAATCATATAAAGTAAAAGGAGTCGCTGCTGCAAAACCTGTTATTGAAATTCCACCATAAACATTTGAAATAGCATTGTTGTAAAACTTACAATTGTTCATAGCATCAGTAGTTGCTGTAATTGTCAATGCAGTGTTAGCTGTTGCGATATGATTACCGGTATATATACCGATAGATGATAAGTTTGATTTATTCAAACTTATGTTGCAATTCTTTATAGTAACAAATTGGCAACCATTAAATGGTGCAGTGTTGCTTCCTTTAACCAGTGCATAACCCCAGTCTGTTAGATTAGTGGTATTAGCAGGATTGTCAATAATATCTATACCATCAAATGTAATATAGTCGCCACCTGCAATTTTGATTACTCCATCGTAAGTGGTAGCTGTAGAAAGTAACTGAGCCGTAATTAATGGATTTGCACCTGTCCCGCTTTTTTTGAAGATAATTGTATCAATTGCAGTTCCTGTTGCAGTTATAAGAATACCACCGGAAGGAGCTGTTTCAGTATGTCCAGCTGCTATGTTAAAAGTAACTCCGCCGCTTCCAACACCGGATGTGTTAAGAGCTGTTACTGCAGCAGCAATTGTTGCATAATCACCAGGAATGTTTTTAGTCCCGCTAAGCTGAGCCCATGAGCTTGTTGCTAATAAAAGCACAGCAATTAATAAAAAGAATAGTTTTTTCATGTGAAATATAATATTAATGAATAAAATTTGATAATTTTCAAGTAAATTTAAATGTAATTGTAAATCGATCCAATAACTAAGGTG
>CAIUKU010000332.1 GCA_903899825.1 uncultured Bacteroidales bacterium
AAATCATCTACAACGATTTCATCAACATTATCATCATTATTATCATTAAGTTATTCAATATTTTCATCAATATTTAAGTTATCAAAATAAGAATTAAATTGCAGTGTATAAAATACGATGTTACTGTATTTGATTCGTGGGTGAAGCATAAGCATACACAAATAATTAATTTTGTCTTATTCAACATAAAAATTAAGAGAGGCAGGCATTGATGCAGGCCTCTCTTAAACTTTAACAAAAAGAACCGGATTATCGCAGTATAAGTTTTCTGGTCAACCTTGTTTTGTTGATTTCAAGTTGTATAAAATACAGACCTGCTGCATGATTAGAAATATCAATCACTACATTCCTGTTTTCAATACTTTCTTTTTCATAAATTACACTTCCATGGATATCAAAAACTTTTATGCCTGCCTTGTTTTTAATTTCAGGAAGCAGTATATTAAAGATGCCTTTTGATGGGTTTGGAAATAATACAATTGTATTTACATCTAG
This sequence comes from uncultured Bacteroidales bacterium, assembly GCA_903899825.1. Classification (GTDB taxonomy): domain Bacteria; phylum Bacteroidota; class Bacteroidia; order Bacteroidales; family JACABE01; genus JACABE01. Next base: position 496 of record CAIUKU010000332.1, read on the forward strand.
TAAATCAGCTATACCTGAAGTTGTATTTTTAAGATCAATACTTACAGTCCAGTCATCAGGATCAGGATCATTCCACATTTCCTGAAGGATAAAACCAATAAAAGCATAGGGTGATTGCAGCAGCATAGTTATTGTTGCCTGAGTCTGAGGAGAAGGTGTCCCTTCATTCCCGGCAAAATGAGCAATAAAAGATTCAGTAATTGCAGGCTCAATGGCATAAGCTGTAGCTGAATCTACATTATAGGGTGGTGACATTAACATATAAATTACCTGAGGTTGCAGGCCGGTTTGTATATTATCCAAAGCATATTGCTGGAATGTCATAGAGCCTGTATTGTAATTAATATGCTCAACCCTTTTACCGGTAATAGTAAGCAGTGTATCAGTGCTTAAATTCATTATGCGGTAAGGGCAGGGATAGGTAATCGAAGATCCAGTTTCAACATCATAAATGGTTTTACCCAAAGCAGTTGTTTTCTTAACAATATCCTGCGCATGATAATGACCGGTAAATATTACCTTTAAACCCAAATCAGCCAATTGAGTTGAAACTGTATCATTGTCGTCAATCACATAGTCAGGGAAAATAGTATTCTGGCCTATATAATGTTCAAGCAGGTTATGGTGTTGCATACCTATTACAACTTTATGGTTCAGTTTGGCTTCAAGCAAACGATCTTTAATCCACTTAAGAACAGATGGTTTGAATCCTCCGCTTGTAGTAGGCTCCATATTTACATAGTTTGAATCGTAAAGGCATGCATCCATTGATAGAATCTGCAAGCCTGAAAAAGGTTCTGCAAGATAAGACAAAGAGGCAGTATCTGTTTTTAATGCCTGATTAAAACCGTAGTTGTTGTAAATGGTTTTAAACTGTAATGGTGTGATTGAGGGAACCGAATAAACAGTATCATCATCAAAAGAAAATGAGAAAGGATTATTAATATCATGGTTACCGGGAGTTACGAAAACCTTAATATTCGCATTTTTTAATTTCAGCAAAAAAGCTGCAATTTTTTGATGGCAAATATTTTCGCCATCTTTTGTTAAATCACCGGTTATCAGAACAATATCCGGATGCTCTGCAATAAGTGAATCAAAGAGAGAGACCATAATGGCACGGCTTTCCTTTAATAATTTCCTGTCCTGAGCCAGGTACATCTGAAAAGCATAACCATCATTAATCAACAACGTACTATCAAAATAATGTAAATCAGAAATTACACAAATTTTGAGATTTTGCAAGCCAAGCTGCCCGAAACTATTGAAAGTTCCAAATAAGATGGTGCCTGACAACAGAATAATAACATAAAACTTTTTCATAATTTATTTTTTAATTAAGGTTCTATAAATTTATTTCAATTCATGTTTTTCAAAAAATATCAAGAACCCGAAAATACTTTCTGAAAATATATCA
>CAIUKU010000333.1 GCA_903899825.1 uncultured Bacteroidales bacterium
GATAAAAATTAATGAATAAATATAAAAAAATAAAAGATTTAAAAGATTTAAAATAATTGTATTTTAAATTATCAACTTACAAAGATAAATAAAATATTAACTTTGAACATTTATTGATGAAAAAAAAATGAAATTTAACAAATTTTTACACCATTAACTTTTGTGAATTAATTAACAATAGTAACAATACCCTTTTTCCTGATAATATCATGATTGGGTTTGCTGTACAGTATCAGATAAATATATACACCTGAAGGCACTAAATCTCCTTTGTATTTTCCGTCCCATCCAACCTCAGGATTATTCGTATCAAATATTAATTGCCCGAAACGATTATAAATCTGCATTAAATAATTCTCGTTATTTACGAATGCCATTACCGGTTTAAATTCTTTATTTACACCTTCAGGAGCAAAAGCATTGGGAATATACATTTCAGGCAACTGAGTTAGTTCTACCTCATTCGAATTACTTTCTTCAACAAAATTAAAAGTCGTATTTGGATTTTCTTTTGCTACAATATAATATTTAAACCTGCCATTACTTGATGCAAAATTCTGAATATCATCAGAATACTGATATTTACTACCAGGTGTAGATGAAGGTATATCAGCTATTTTAGTTCCAATGCTGTTTCCACTCATGCCTCTATAAACAGCATAGGATGCTACATTTCCCGCCCAATCTCCGTAATCTGACCATTCCAGCCTATTTACGTAGCCATCTGAAGTGATTCCTTTTAACAAAATAGTATGGGCTGTATTGGATGTAATTCCCGGATTTTTGCAACTATCAGTATTCATAACCTTATAGTAGTAAACTGAATTTAAGGTATTAACAGCATAATCATTGTACGTAAAATTTGGATTTGCAGTTGGCGGAAGTACAGCAATTTTGGTATATGTTCCATTTAAAGATAGCGATCTGAACAGATAATAAGCTGTAACATTTACACCAGGGTCAGTATACATTTTTATAGTTATCTGATTTTCTGAAACTACGGTAGCTGAACGAATATATAAATACGCTGGATTCAGTGATTTTATTACATGATAGCATTTGCTACATGAACTTGATGTTTTTTGACCACTATTTTCAAAAGCCTGAACGAAAAAACAGTAAATTGTACTATCTTCTAAATTATTTATTGTATAATTAAGAGAGGAAGCTGAATTGGTTGAAATCACATTATATACATTCCCGTTTTTACTCATAAAAATTTTATAACCTGCAAGTGGTGGGCTCATATTAATATAAGGTGTCCAATTAAGTGAAATTTTATTTGAACAAATATCTAACTGACTGTTTAATAATATTGTTGTGTGATTTTCGCTAAACAGACTTGTATTATAACAGCTGTCAAAAACTGCAATTCTATAGGTTTGTGTAGCTAAACAAGGGTCAAATAAAGAGTCAATATAAAATGTATTTAATCTTCCATACACAGTATCCAGTGCTATACAGGGAGAACCATGACATATAATATAACCCCAGGTATCTTTAGATGGACTGGGCCTCCATCCTATGATTACTTTTCCGTTGTTATAATTAACACTTACAGTATCCATCCCGTTTGTTAATGGTGCTGTATGGTCTTCAAACAATTTACCATCGATAGAAGATACAGAATTACAGTTTGAGGCATCTTTTATTTCTACTTTATAATATAAAGTATCTTGGCAAACTTTAACTGTATCATTGTATTGTAAATTAAGGGTAGAATCCACGAATGTCCATGAAGCCAATAAAGTATTGCTTTTAAAAATTTTGTAATAAGAGGATGTAGTTGGAAGAGCAGGAGTATGAATTGCATTCCATACCAAATTAGCCAGACCTGAACCTGAATTGGTTACTACTAAATGAATACTTTGCAATGTATCTGAAGAAGAAGTATATAAATTAGATGTTGACCTGCATTTGATGTAATAAAAATAGGATTGCGAATTGGCATTGACAGCAGCATCGAGGTAAGTAGTCTGATTAACGTTATAGATACTGTCTATTTTAGTATACAATCCTGTTAATGAAGTACTTCTGTAAATATGATAACTTTGAAATGCTACAATATCAGTAGGAATCCTCCAGTTTAAGCTGATATTTCCATTATTAACAACAGAAATACAACGCAATGAGGGTGGTGACAAAGCAAAACCTTGTGTAGTAGTAAGAAAGAGTAATATACTAATAAAATACTTGTTCATCTATTTTATTTAGACGCCAAAATTAAAAAAAGGTTGTATTAAAGCTAATTTTTTTATTTTCTACCAACGACTAATTCACACAATTTATTATCTTGCAGGTATTTATTTGCGATAATTTGTATTTCCTCTGAAGTTATTGTTTGAATGGTTTTTAAATGATTTTTATAATGCTCTAAAGTTAAATCATGCTGAATCATAGATTTAACAATCTCAGCTATAGCAAATGGACCATCGATGCTACGCATAAACTCACCCATTTTATAGCTCCTGACCAATGAAAGTTCATCTGCTGAAATTAATTCTTCTTTAAGTCTTTTAAGCTCTTTATAAATTTCATCAATGGTTTGAGATGTATATTCTTGTCCAACTTCAGTAGTAATAAAAAAATATCCTGAATACTTAAGGGAAACTATACCTGAGCCAATACCATAAGTAAAACCTTTGTCTTCCCTGATATTCTTCATAAGTCTTGAACCAAAATACCCCCCAAGAATGGTATTTAGCATTTCAAATTTATGAAAATCAGGGTCTTGCATGCTAAACATTTTACGACCAATTCTTATTGCATTTTGAACTGCATCTTTTTTTTCAATATAATTTTTATCTTGAGGGACAGTAGTTATTTTATACACTTCATGTAAAGAATTCGTATCTGGAATAATCCCCCAATTGACATTTCCAAAATATTGAGCAAGCATTGAGATTGTATCTTCTTTTATTTTACCGGAAATCAGAATATTACAATTCTTAGAATGATAGTATTGATGATAAAAATCGATTAAATGATGTTGTTCAATATTTTCAATATCTGCGATTTCA
>CAIUKU010000334.1 GCA_903899825.1 uncultured Bacteroidales bacterium
AAACAAACCGGTAACAATTCCTACATTAGGATCTTTGCCAGCCAATATTACTCTTTCTCCGTTTGCACCATAAAGTGGATTGCCCGATGAATCTATATTATAAATAGGAGGTGTAGGTACTAATAGTTTATTAAAATCTACCATTATTGAAAATTTATTAAAATCATCAATATTAAGTGTCAAACAGCTACCTATTCTGAGATTGGTTGGTATAAAATCTCTTTCGGTTGTTTCCGTATAAGAAATTTTAGCACCAAGATTTGAAACATTGGCTCCAAATGCAATAGTACCTTTTAAATTACGATTAAAGCGAACAGGTTTTTGGTAATAAAAGGCAACATCAGCAGCAACAGATTGTCCAGCATGAGATTCCTGTCCTCCTACAGTTTGTCCCTGGGTAAGATTTGAATTGATATATCTGGCAGCAATTGCCCCTGAGAATACATCTGACAATTTACGTGAATAAGTTAAATCAACAGCAAATTCACTGGGTCTGAAATTTCCTAATGAATTTCCAACAACATCAGTAAAAGTAATATCTCCTAATGAAAAGTAGAGCAATGAAGCTCCGATTGCACTCATTTTATCAATTCTTTTATATCCTGATAAATAGGCGAGGTTGATATCATTTACCAATTCTCTTAACCATGGGCTGTAAGAAACAGAAATACCCATGTCTTTTTCAATAAATGCATATTTTGCAGGATTCCAGTGCATTGAACTTGCGTCAGGGGTGGAAGCAACTCCTGCATCACCCATTGCACCTGCGCGGGCATCAGGAGCAATCATTAGTAATGGAACAGCTGTAGTAATAACCCGTCCACCTTTTTGTCCTAGTAATTCATCAATGGTATGATTGTTTTGAGCATTTATAGTTGCAGATAAGGTAAATAAAACAACTACCACCCATATTTTTTTTGAATATAATTTCATATTGAATTTTTAATGTAAAATTGTGTGCAAAGATAACGAATTATTATAAAATTTATTGTTTAACGTAAAAAAACTAATTTATCTGTTTTTTCTGTTTGAATCCCTAGCGGATTACGTACTGTAATTCTGTAAATATAAAGTCCTTTGCCAATTTTAGCACCTGAATCTGTAGTACCGTTCCATTCAATAGGTTCAATTTTATATCCATTTGTATTTACAGTGGTTTTAATGGTTTTAATCAATTCTCCCTTTATGTCGAAAATCTGTATCTGAATGTCAAGATCAGTATTGGGTTGGTTATGATCAAAAGCAAAATGTGTATTGTCAAAAAATGGATTTGGATATGACATTACATTCGTTAAAGCAATTTGTGCTGATTGAGCTACAATAAACTCAGTATATCCGAGTGCTGAATTATTAAAAACATCCCAGGCTTTTACTTTGATAGTATGTAATCCATCTGCTAAATCATAAAACGGATAATATACGCTTCCTTTATCGTATCTGTTTAAGTCAGAAATGTAAAAATCATTTAAAATTATAGGATTTTCAATATTTTCGTCAAAATAGGCAACAATATCATGTCCGATACCGTTTCCAACTGTATTAATTCCATTAGGATCGCTGATTAAAGCCAAAAGCATTGGATTTTCGTCAGTAATTCCGCCAAAAATAAAGTTTGTATCATTCATGAAAAGTTTTATTTCAGGACCTTTATCATCAGGAATCACGTTATTGTCAATTCCACCAACAACTATTTTTTTGTAATAGCCATTGGCATCACTGGTATCATTTTTAGCATAATAGCTTATTTTTCCATATCCATAATAATAAGCAATATCTCTGGGAACGATAAAAGAAAACTCGAAAGCTCCGTTAACAATACTTTCTTTACCTTTGTATAATATTGCTTTTGGAAGTTCAAAATCAATAGGATGGCTATCCGGATCATTGCCAAGTGATCTGACAATCATAGGTTTATCGTAGATAGTTGGATATAAAATACCATTGTAATTTGATATTTTTTGATTTGCTTCATCAGTAATTATACCTTTGATAGTAATCGTTGACATAGCATGAATGGTGTCATTGGAAATGCCTACCGGTATTCCGTTCACTTCTGTAGTAACTACGTTGTATTGTGGATAAGCAAGCTTTAAGGCAGGATCACCCAATAATACAAAATTTCTTACATAAGGCTCATTTCCCCCGTCGTTTTTTGAACTTCTGATTAAATCGCCCATTGTAGGATAGCTCCCATTTACTTTATTGAGAACTCTGTTGAAAAAGTTGGTATTTAAAGTCATGTTTGAGCCCTGATATGTAACTCTTGAAGTAGTCATTAATGCAATACCACCACCATTTGGAGTCAATAATACCAATTCACCGGCTGAGGTTCGTTCATAATCATCAAAGCGACTAAACTCACAGGTAGCTGTGAAGAACAAAGGCATATTGTAAGTGTTTTTCCAGTTTAATATATCGGAAATCTCAAGCACTCTTTCATGTGTCCAGCCTAATTCGCCTCCATGTCCCATGTAATTAATAATCAAACTACCTTTTTCAACGCGTTGATTGATTGCTTTATTTGCATCAGGGTAACGTGAACCACCTGAATTTGATATTTGAGGATAGGCATCTAAATAGATTTTGTCAATATTTATCACCGGAAATTTTGTTTTTATTATATTCGCCAGTGTTTCTGTCCCATTTATAAATTGATTCCCGTCCTCATCATCTGCTACAAAACAAATACTGTTTCTCCAATCAGCATAATTTGTAACAATGGTAGGAGAGTTAGGAATTAAATCTCTTTTACTGGCATATTTGTAGATTTTATCAACCACAATTTTAGCTTCACTTTGTTTTTTAACAGGAAATCTGCCGATGCCAATATCCATACCATCATTTGATTCACCCGATTCATTATTGTCTAAGAACCCAAAATAATCATCTGTAACATAAGAATATGCACCGTCGAATGAATTATCCGATTGATATGTTACAATTAAATTTGTATTATTGCCATTCAGTGATTTGTTATCATAGGAACCATCACCAAAAAGTAATAGATATTTTGGCAAATCATCATTGCTTGACGACCTGTCATAAAACATCTTTACAAAGCTTCTGATTGCAACAGGATCCTGAGCACCTGACGAAAATTCATTATATATTTGTTCAGGAGTCACTACTGTTACTTTAAGCTTATTAATGTTTCGGTGAAGTATTGCAAGTCTGTTTGCTTCACTTAAAAATAAGGGATGAGACACAATAATATAATCTTGTTGAGCCAATCCGTGTAAGTCCTGATTTGGGACAGCTCCAATAAACTCAGGAGTTAAATATGAAGAACCGTTAAATGCAATAAATTCCTGTAAACTATCAGTTGCTATTTTAAAACTTAAGTTATCACCGCTTAAAGAAGTGTTGATGACACTGACATTTAAAGGATTGCTAACATTCCATATTTTTACCGAAGGGCTTGAATTTCCAAGATTAAACTGACTAATATTTCCAATACCTTTGCTTTCAATACTTCTGAACGGAAGTTGACTCTCACTAAAACGTAAATGTCTGACAATGTTTAATTCTAAGTAATTCAGAAAACCATTGGATGCTGATATCGGGTGATTATAGCTTATATTTGTATTTATCTGATCACTTGTACTTTTAAAAGAAATACTGTTAACAACATTTGAAGCCAATAATCCAACGGAAGCACCCGATACTGAACCCATGATTTCAGTTTTCAAATTTGTATTTACATTTACAACAAACTGGCTGTTAACAGTTGAACTTGCATAAAGGCTATACTTAACTATACTTAGTGAGTCTTTATTGATATCGGGGAAGTTAAACGGAAAATTATAGCTAAAAACAGCAGTGTTAAACTTTTCGCCCAGCCAAATTTTTCCCGACTTTGCGAGATTATATAATTCTTTGTGATGGTAAGCATAATCGTTGAAGTTATTAATTATTTTATTTGCAGCTGAAACAGGAGCAGTTTCCGGCAGTATCCTCTTTTTTGTACCAATAGTAGGATCAAGACATATATAATAATAGGTATTATCAGTATAATAATTTATCTGGTGTTCAAATAAATTAGTAGATGTATTCAATTTCCAGCTTACAGATGATTGTCCATAAAAGAGTATGTAGTCAATAGAGTCAATTACACCATCGTTTCCATCTTCCACAAGAATAGCTGTTTCCTGCAAATCATCATATCGAAAAGCAGCATTTGATGATGGTAGCATCCCAGGGCCATTGCCAAATATTGATATCGCATCAGATTTGATAGAATCAAGATTAATACTCATTGTTTTTAAATCAGTGTAAGTAATTTTATGAACACCCGTGTTTTTTGTTGCAATTTTATACCAACTTCCATTAGCTAATACAGAATGAGCTGCAATAGAACGATTTGAAAGATTCGTTTTTGAATTTGAATTTGCTGAAGTTTTTAATTCATAACTAAATGCAGTTAATTTTTCAATTTTGCCTGTTAATGAATTTATTCTAAAAGGATAAAACTTTAAAGTAGCAAATGCCTTTTTACGTTCATAGGAGATATTTACTTCCTTTTGAAGTTGCGAATTAGTAATGGGTACTTCTTTTAAAAAATCAATTTCAATTTGTGGAAGCGCTTCAAATATCATATCAGATATTACAAACTCAGCTTGTAAATCATTGTTTTCTAATTCTAAACGTAAAAAAAACATGGGAAGTATTGCATTCGACTGACCCAAAATTGATCCTTCAAAAGCTAAGAAAGAACGTGATTCCTTTTCATTTAACTTTTCAGTTTGAATGCCTTGCCATTTAATTTCTTTCCAATTTTTTTTGTCCTTTGCTTGTAATAAGCAGTTAGAAATCAGTAAATTGATAATTATATAACAAATAGTTTTTTTCACAGTTTAAAGATTACTTATTATTTAATAATAGATTGATAAACAAAAAAAAAAGAAGAATATTGCATGAAATACAAATTATTTTGTTAAACATAAAATAATGTATCCGGAATTTATAGTTGAAATTCTTACATTCAGGGCATACTAAAAACATAATGAATACGTTATTAAAATATTATTATTGATATTCAAAGATAAGGATGTCTTTTAAATGTTTTTATTATTAATTGACATCTTGATGAAACAAAAATGACATATATGATGTATAACATAAAAAATATACAATATTACGGTCAATCATTCTATAAAATTACTTATGTTAAAAAAAAAGTGATAATTCATTAAAAAAAATAGTTTTATTTGAAAAATAATTAGTAATATTGTGTTCAAAATATTTCAACATGA
>CAIUKU010000335.1 GCA_903899825.1 uncultured Bacteroidales bacterium
AAAAAATAATTAACATTAAATTGTTTAGAGAATTCAATGTTTATTAAAATACTAATCTCTTATTATGTGATATCTAAAATATTTCAGACCGATTTGTGTTATTTATGTAGCCTATAAATATTTACTTCATGAAAAAGAAAAAAGCCATCTGACATTTTATTGAAGATAGCTTTTTTTAAAAAGAAAAAGAATTAAACAAACTTAAGTTCTTTCAGGCAGTAATGAATTTTATCAAAAGTTCTTTCGATATCGTTGTCCAATCCAACAGAAAATCTTACCAATCCTTCGCTTAAACCCATTTCTTTCTGTGTTTCTTCAGGAACTTCAGAAGAAGTACTCTTCCCTGAGTTACTGAAAAGGGTTTTAAAATAACCTAAACTAACTGCCAAATAACCAACACCTTGTTTCTGCATCATTTCCATGAGTAATGAAGCTCTTACTGCAGTCTGCATATCTATTGCAATCATACCTCCAAAACCAAACTCAGGATTCATCATTTTTTTCATCAAATCATGACCTTTACATTCCGGCATTCCGGTATATACAAATTTTAACCCAATTTCTTTAAATTTCAAAGCCAGATACATCGCATTGGCACTGTGTTGTTTCATGCGAATGTGAAGTGTATGTATATTTTTTAATATGCTTGATGAGCGCATTGGATCCAGAACCGGTCCCAATAACATGGCTGTACCACTGTTAACATCACTTAAAGAATTGATATAATCCATTGTGCCACAGATAGCACCGGCCACACAGTCGTTTTTTCCATTGATAAATTTAGTCATACTGTATACAACAATATGAGCTCCGTGTTTAATCGGAGTTATTATCATAGGTGTAAAAGTATTGTCAACCATTAATTTAGCACCAACTGTATCTGCAATTTTTGATAATTCAGGTAAATCCGAAATGTTTAACATCGGATTGGTCATGGTTTCGGTATAGATAATTTTTGTATTGGGACGCATGGCCTTTTTAACTTCGTCGAGATTGGTAATATCAACGAAACTAACCTCAATATTGAATTTTGGAAGATAATTTTTAAGAAAAGCGAAAGTACCACCATAAGTAGTAATACTGGAAACAATATGATCGCCGGTATTCACCAATTGTAATATAGCTGAAGTAATAGCTCCCATGCCGGATCCTGTTACCCATGCTGCTTCAGTACCTTCCATGGCTGCCAGAGCATCTGCTAAATATTTATTACTTGGATTCCAATGACGTGAATACAAAAAGCATCCTTCGGTTTCTCCATGGAAAGTGTCAACCATTGTTTTGGCTTCCATAAATGAATACGTTGCCGAATCTGTAATTGAAGGATTGACATCCCCAAATTCCCCAAATTGTAATAAATCCTGAATACTGCTTGCCGGATCAAATTTTTTCATACTACTTGAATTTTAATATTTTCCAATGAAATTAAACTATATTGATTGTTTATTGTTTTTTGTAATATAACTATGTATAGCAGGGCAAAATTAGATTTTTTTAGCAGATAAGCAATGATGTTTTGAATAATTTTAATAATTTCGCATACTAAAGTTTCTGGTCTGATTAGCATTCTGATTATTATAAAAATCTAAGTTGTTTTAATGGTTGAAGCAGGATGAAATCTATTCATATCCTGAAATAAAAAATATGAATCATAAATTTAAAAAATAGAATGAATTACGATATAATTATTATAGGTAGCGGCCCGGGGGGGTATGTTGCTGCCATCAGAGCATCACAGTTGGGTTTGAAAACAGCAGTTGTGGAACGTTCTGAATTAGGAGGTATTTGCCTTAACTGGGGCTGTATTCCTACCAAAGCATTACTGAAAAGTGCTCAGGTTTTTAATTATGCTTCACATGCTTCAGAGTATGGTGTGAAAATTGAAGGTGAAATCCTAGCTGATTTCGAAAATATGGTGAAACGAAGCAGGGGAGTGGCTGATGGAATGAGCAAGGGAATACAATACCTTTTTAAGAAAAATAACATTGAAGTTATCAGTGGTACTGCAAAACTTAAACCTGGTAAGAAAATTGAAGTTATTGACAATGAAGGAAAGTCAACTGAGTATTCAGCCAATCATATTATAATAGCAACGGGTGCCCGTTCGCGTGAACTACCCAATTTGAAACAGGATGGAAAAAAAATAATTGGTTACCGCGAAGCGATGACATTGACAAAGCTACCTAAATCAATGGTTGTAGTTGGTTCAGGTGCTATCGGATCTGAATTTGCTTATTTCTATAATTCTATTGGTACCCAGGTCACTTTGGTTGAGTTTATGCCAAATGTAGTTCCTGTTGAAGATGAAGAAGTTTCAAAGCAACTGGAGCGATCTTTCAAAAAACAAAAGATGAAGGTAATGACTGAAGCTACGGTAGAAAGCGTGGATACTACCGGCGATTTGTGTAAAGTTACAATTAATACCAAAAAAGGTGAAGTGGTGGTAGAAGCCGAAGTTGTTTTGTCTGCTGTTGGTATAGCGACTAATATCGAAGGTATTGGTTTGGACGAGACCGGCATTAAATACGATAAAGCTAAAGTTGTTGTTGATGAATATTATCGTACCAGTGTGGAAGGATATTATGCAATCGGAGACATTGTTCATGGTCCTGCACTGGCTCATGTTGCTTCACACGAAGGTATTATCTGTGTTGAGAAAATTGCAGGCCATCACCCACAGGTTCTTGACTATGGTAATATTCCGGGATGTACCTATACCAATCCCGAAATTGCATCTGTAGGAATGACTGAAAAACAAGCAACTGATGCAGGTTTTGAGTTATTAATCGGTAAGTTTCCTTATATGGCATCCGGAAAAGCCACTGCGTCAGGAAACAGAGATGGTTTTGTGAAAGTTATCATCAATGCAAAAGATGATCAATTATTGGGTTGCCATATGATAGGGGACAATGTAACGGAAATGATTGCTGAAATTGTAGTAGCACGAAATTCTAAAATCAATGGGCATGAAATCCTACATACGATTCATCCTCATCCAACGATGTCGGAAGCAATTATGGAAGCCGTAGCTGCAGCCTATGGCGAAGCAATTCATCTTTAGAGAGTTAAAAGTTAATAAGTTATTAGGTTAATAGGTTGCAAAAACATAATTAATTTTATTTAATAACCGAATAACTTAATAACCGAATAACCGAATAACCGAATAACCGAATAACTTAATAACTAATAACCAATTTACAAACTCATTACATGGAAATAATTAAAACACCAATTACCGATTTACTGATTATTCAACCTCAGGTTTTTCGTGATGACAGGGGGTATTTTTTTGAATCCTACAGTCAACAAAAGTTTCAGGATGCAGGATTGGATTTGAACTTTGTACAGGACAATGAATCAAAATCACAGAAAGATGTATTGAGGGGCCTGCATTTCCAAAACCCGCCTTTTGCACAGGGGAAGCTGGTAAGAGTAATTAAAGGCAGTGTTATGGATGTAGTAGTTGATATTCGTAAGGAATCAGCTTTTTATGGTATGCATTTTAAAATAGAACTGAATGAAAGCAATAAAACCATGTTGTGGATTCCTCCCGGCTTTGCCCATGGTTTTGCTACCCTTGAAGATGATACCATTTTCTCCTATAAATGTACCAATACTTACAATAAAGCTTCTGAAGGTGCTATTCTCTGGAACGATACAACGCTGAATATTGACTGGAATATTGCGAATCCTATTTTATCTGATAAAGATAAACATTCTCCTTTATTTGCTGATTTTCTTAGTAAATTTTAGTTAAACAACTTATATTTTGTGTTTTATGATGTCCTGTTTTAGTTAACCTATTATAGGACATTTCATTTATACTGAAACCCTTCAGGCTATTATTTCCCTTGCTATCATTATTTCTGCCTCAATCTATCCTTTCTGTTGAAATACCAAATTGTCAAAATTAGGTTCAAAGATATGAGTTTATATCAAATCCCTAAGGGATTTAAATTGATTAGCCCTGCATGTAATGTGGGGTATATGATAAAGAACATTATTCTAAGCACGAAGTGGTTTAATATTGATTGAATAGTAACCTTTATATTCAAGCCTTTCGGGCTTTTATTTCCCCTCCACTATCCTTATTTCCTGCTCCCATAATCAATTGATAAACCAGTTGGATAGTATCTGATTCGTTTGAATTATTGGTAAATGAATTTTCTTAATAAAGGATAGATTTTAAAATAAATTCCTGATATATCAATATATTTATTATTTTTACTTAATTAT
>CAIUKU010000336.1 GCA_903899825.1 uncultured Bacteroidales bacterium
GTTATTGTTAAAGAAAAATCTGTTCTGAAACGTATTTTTGAACAAAATCCTTTCCTTAATCAAAAAGCGATAGTATCCGAAAATCTCTATGTTTGTTTTTTATCATACATTGCAGATAGACATTTAATTGAAAAAATCGATAAAAATTTATATATTCCTGATCAGTTTTATATAAATGAGGATGTTATATATATATATTGTCAGGATGGATATGGCAGAACAAAGTTGAATAATAATTTTTTTGAAAATAAAATTAAAGTCAATGGGACTACAAGAAACCTGAGAACATTGTCTACATTGATAGATTTATGCAATACGGTTTAATTCAAAAATTATTTTTTGAAAATTGTTTAAATATCTATTTACTGTTTTTTATTAAAACATTGTGCTATTTTGTGTAAATTTGTAAAATACGAAAGGATTTTTAACCCCAAATTTAATATTCATGTTAAATATCGCATTGTTTGGTCCTCCGGGTGCAGGTAAAGGAACTCAATCTGAATTTCTTATAAAAAAATACAATTTGTTTTATATTTCTACTGGGGATCTGTTACGAGAGGAAATAGCAAATAAAACCAAATTAGGTTTGGAAGCTAAAAGCATTATAGCTTCAGGAGGACTGGTTTCGGATGAAATTATTGTTCAGATTATTGAGAAAACCATTACCGATAATCCTGATTCCAATGGTTTTTTGTTTGATGGTTTTCCACGTACATATATTCAGGCATATATACTGGAGGGATTGATGTTAAAGTTAAATACATCTTTGAATTGCCTGATTAGCATCAATGTAAACGAAGAAGTTTCCGTAAGCCGTTTGTTAAACAGAGGGATTACTTCAGGACGTTCTGATGATAATGAAACTGTGATTCGTAACAGATTAAAGGAGTATAATGATAAAACATTACCGGTTTTGCAGTTTTATAAAGACAAGGGTGTATTTTTTGAAGTAAATGGTGTCAAATCGATAGAGAGTGTAAATCTTGAAATTATTGATATTATCAACCATGAACTTAGTAAGAAGTTATTGAACATTGTATTGTTTGGATATCCAGGTTCAGGAAGAGGTTCACAGGGGAAAGCGCTGGCAAAAGCTTATGGCCTGGAATATGTGGCAACTGGCGAAATGCTCGATCAGGAAATCAAAGACAAAACCGGGACAGGGAAGCGAATACTTGATTTATATGAAAACGGTCAATTGGTTCCTGACGAAATAGTTGTTCATCTGATTGAAAAAAAGCTTTCAAGTTCAAAAGGAGTGAAGGGCTTTATTTTTAAAGGATTTCCGCGAACATTGGTACAATCCTATATTTTGGATGGATTGTTAAAGAAGCATGGTTCAACTATTTCAAAAATAATCGAAATAGAAGTACCAACATTAGAATTGATAAAACGATTGGACGAAAGAAGCAAAACAGGGAATTGCATGCCATATGATACCAGCACTGCGCGGATTGTTCAACGATTACAGGAGCACGAATCAAAAACAGTTCCAGTTATTGAAAAATACAATCAATTGCATGGCGTAAGTAAAATTGATGGTTTAGGAAACTTTGAAGAAGTTTTTAAAAGGATCTCTTTTGAAATTGAAAATGGTTTTAAAAATCTGAGATAGAGAGGAAAAGTGCCTAAATTGCTTGAAGTATTTAAAGTTTTAAAATAAGTTGCACTTTTATCCATCAGAAAATCTTTCCGACCGGATAAATATTCATACGGTTGTCCCAATAAAGTGTTTTACTATAGAACCAATTAAGTATTGCTCTTGGATTGTTGGCAAAATTTGAATCTGAAATTTTTTTCTGTTCAAATTCTTTTTTCAGACTGGCATCATTAACAAGCATTTCCCTTGCCATTGTTTCCATTACATAGGATTCGGCATATTCTTTTTGCTCAAATACAGTATTGAAAAAGCCCCAGGATAAAAGAGATCCGCTCGCTTTGGGCTCCAGGAGGTAAGCAATAATCCTGGCTCCGGGCTGATTCATGTTTATCATTACTGAACCTAGCGGATAAATGCGTTCTTCTGTAATACTGTCCATATCAAAGGAGGTCAAAGGAAGTCTTCCTTCATAAGAAGATGTTGCCCATTTGGGGTTTTTAAATTTGTAAGACTGAACTTTAATTTTTAAAGGAGTTTTAATGGTTTTCATTGTAATACCATGCAATTTTAGTACATTTATAATTTTACTCCACTCTGGTGACAGTATGTATGCTTTTGGTAAGATAATCTTTTCAGTGGTTTTTATTTTGTTGAAATATGGAATTTTGAATGTAACAGGTTTCGTATTATCATATTTAAACCATTCGCCACCTGATAAATCACTTTTTTCTATCGTATATTCCATACCTAAAAAATCAATAAGGCTGCTGTCTTTATCAGACGCTTCGAAATTAACAGGAAAAGCTGTCTTTCTAAAGTTTTCACCAGCAGTACGTTGATCTGCTTCTGCAATTAATCTGTGAAGTAGTTGATGCTCTTTATTGAGTAAAAACATAGTGTTCTCAATCATTTTGTAAGTTGATTCAACCCGTATTTTATAGGATTTGAGCATGTGAGTTTCTATGAGTAAGCCCGGACGGTTGCGTTGAATAGTATAGCCCTGAGAGAGCATCGGGGGTGCCGCATTACTGATCAAACCGCTTCTTGGGTCATGCCAGTTACGGAAGGTAACATAAGGAAATATTGGGTATCCTTGTTGTCCCATTAATCGAGTAATAGGAGTGAGGTAATTCTCATTTTGCCATTTTATCAGTTCTGTATCAACATTGCCATCGTTTTCTATTCCATAAGTAATAACGTATTGATAATCGGCTCCATCAGTTGTATGGCAATCAATAAAAAAATCGGGTGTAAGACGGTTAAAAAGTTTGAGCCAGTTTTTCATTTCGGGAGCATCGGCTTTCATGTAATCGCGATTCAGATTCAGATTGTCGGCAGTAGTTCGCCAACCCATTTCAGCAGGGCCATTTTGATTGATGCGGTTGTATTTGCTGAACCTTTCGTGACCATCCACATTAAAAATCGGAATAAATAAAACTGTAACATGATCCAGTAATGCTGTCATTTTTTTATAGATGCCTATATCGCGGAAAAGGAGAAAACCGGCATCTTTTCCATCAGGTTCTCCTGCATGCACACCTGCTTGTATGAGAAGTATTATATTTCCTGATTTATGAATGGTTTCAGCTGTGAAATTACCATTTTTATCCAGTATCAGCAAAGGCATTTCTCTTCCCTGAGGGCTTTTACCAAATGTTGTATATTTAATCAGAGTTGATGCTTTATCGAGTAATTTACAATAAGCTATTGTAGCGTCGTAACGGGGTGTTTCCTTACATCCTGATTTTTCGTAATAGGTAGAGAAGTATTTGGATTGTGCAAAGGTATTAAAGGCTATAAATAAAAGACCAATAAAGACAAATGTTTTCATTAATTACAAATTTAAAAAATATCAATAAAATAGCCGGTAAAATTAATAAAATTCTCATCTTTGCAGACTTATTTAAAAAGACTTTTTTAATGGAAATTCTCAAGACTATAATATCTACACTATCGTTTCTTCAAAAAGCAAAAGCTGCTCATAAAAGTGTCGGATTTGTCCCTACCATGGGTGCTTTGCATCAGGGACATCTTGCCCTTGTAAAAAGAGCAAAATCAGAAAATGACATTGTAATCGTCAGTATTTTTGTAAATCCAATACAGTTCAATAACAAGGAAGATTTACTCAAATATCCCCGCACGCTTGAAAAAGATGCAGCAATGCTGGTATCTATGGGTTGTGATGCCATTTTTGCACCTGATGAAAAGGAAATGTATCCCAAACCCGATAATACGGTATATGATTTTGGACAATTGGCAAACGTGATGGAAGGTAAATTTCGACCTGGACATTTCAATGGTGTAGCTGTTGTAGTTAAAAGGCTTTTTGACATTGTTCAGCCAGACAAGGCTTATTTCGGTGAGAAAGATTACCAGCAATTGCAAATTATAAAATCACTGGTAACACAAAAAAATATTCTGGTAACTATCATTCCCTGTCCGATTGTCAGAGAAACTGATGGTTTGGCAATGAGTTCACGCAACATGCAATTAACTGCCGAAGAAAGGAAAGAGGCTCCATTTATTTATCAAATCTTGCAGCAGGCTAAAGCAAAAGCCAATCAGCTCAGTCCGGAAGAACTTAAAAATTGGGTATTGCAACAAATAGCATCCAATGCTTTACTTACAGCTGAATATTTTGAAATTGTTGATACTACTACTTTATTGCCGATTACTTTCTGGAAAGAAAGCGTACATTCGATCGGATGTATTGCTGTGTTTTTGGGAAAGGTGAGGTTGATTGATAATATTGGATTGAAGTAAAGAAAATTGAACGAAAACTCCTTTGAATTCATTCATTTAATTTTTATA
>CAIUKU010000337.1 GCA_903899825.1 uncultured Bacteroidales bacterium
ATTGGTTATTAGTTATTAGTTATTAGTTATTGGTTATTAAGTTATTAGTTTATTAGGTTATTTATCTTAAAACTTAAAACTTAAAACTTAAAACTTAAAACTTAACACTTAACACTTAAAACCTCCTATCCCTCTTTCCATTTCGTTCTCAATATAATTTAACAGATAAATAACTATCAGTTATTTGTTTATATTGTAACTTTACATCCAGAATTTTAACTAAAAATACTGAGCTCTTTCTGAGCTATTTGATTTTATATCAGTCATTTAATTTGTTTACTTATTATCGCACCTATGAAAAAAATACCGTGCTTAGTTTTTTGTTTGTTTTTTTGTTGCCAACTATTCATATCTCATATTGCAAAGGCAGTGCCGGCATATCCTCATCCCGTTGAATTTACTCAACCTGACGGATCTAAAATCATGATACAACTCAGGGGAGATGAAAAAATAAGATGGGCCGAAACCATGGATGGTTATTCCATACTGTTCAACAAAAGCGGCACTTATGAATATGCTGTACTGGATGAAAAAAATGACATGATTCCTTCAGGGAAACAAGCAAAACCATTATTATTAAGAAGCAAGGATGAAACGATTTTCTTAAATTCCATTCCTAAAGGTTTGCATTATTCTTCTACCCAGGTTCAGATGATGAAAACAGCCTGGAGTATCTATGATACAGAATCTGTTAATTCATTTCCGACTACCGGTAACAGAAGTTTAATCTGCATACTGATTGGATTTACAGATGTTCCGTTTACTAAAACAAATGCTGATTTCAACAATCTTTTCAATCAGATAAATTATACTACCGATGGTGCTACCGGGAGTGTTAAAGATTGCTACCTTGAAAACTCTTACAATCAGTTAAATTTATCCATAACTGTTGCGGGACCATTCACAGCAAGTCATAATATGGCTTATTATGGTGCCGATAATGGTAGTAATCACTCGCCAAAAGCAGGTGTACTGGTTGCTGAAGCTATCAATGCAGCCAACCCAACTGTAAATTATGCAAATTTTGATAATGACAACAATGGTAGTGTGGATGGAGTATATGTTATTTTTGCAGGATACGGTCAGGAAGCTGGAGCTTCAGCGGATGCGATATGGTCACATGCATCCAGTGTAGCTACCCTCAATCTGGATGGAAAAACAATAAATAAGTACTCTTGTTCTCCTGAACTGAGAGGAAACTCAGGAGATGGCATTACACGCATTGGTGTAATTTGTCATGAATTCGGACATGTACTGGGTTCACCCGATTATTACGATACCAACTATGCTACCAACGGACAATATGATGGTACCGGCAACTGGGATCTGATGTCAGGTGGTTCATGGAACAATGGAGGCAGAACCCCTGCCCAACACAATGCATATACCAAAACCATGGTATACAACTGGGCAACTCCTACGTTGCTCAACACAGCTGCACTTGTCACACTAAATAATTCAACTGAGAATTCCAATAGTTTTTATCGTTACAACACAACAACTACCAATGAATATTTTTTAATCGAAAACCGTCAGCAAGTTAAGTTTGATGCATATTTACCAGGGCATGGGATGATTATTTACCACGTTGACAAAAATTACATTAATGCAGGAAATCCGATTAATGCGACCAGTCATCAGGCCATGTACCCTGTTTGTGCGAATGCCAATGGAAATCCACCCACAACTTATGGTAGTATTAATACCAGTGGTTGTCCATTTCCTGGCTCTGCAAATACTACTTCCTTTACAGATAATACCAGCCCTAATTCAAAATCATGGGCCAATGCAAACACTGCTAAACCTATCACAAATATTACAGAAAACAATACCAATAAAACAGTATCTTTTGCATTTATGGGAGGGTACACTTGCACTTTAACAACTGTACAAGCCTCTAATCTTACTTTTACTTCGACAACAATCAATACCATGACGCTAAATTTTAGCAGAGGAAACGGGAATAAAATATTGATACTTGCTAAAGCCGGATCAGTCGTGGATGCAAGTTTAGCTGTTGGTAGTACATATACAGCAAATAATATTTTCGGTATTGGACAGGAAATTGGCATTGGAAATTTTGCAGTTTACAATGGCACAGGCAATACGGTGAATATAACAGGTTTATTACAGGGAACTACTTACTATTTTGCATGTTATGAATACAACACCGCCGAAAATTGTTATTTAATCCCTGCCCTGACAGCCAACAACACGACAAATTATCTATTACCCCTGGCTGCCGGAGTTATCAACGGAGCAACGAATGTTTGTATAGGTCAGAACAATGTAACCTATATAGTTCCTCCTATTGATTATGCAACAACTTATATCTGGACATTACCTTCAGGTATCTCAGGTTATAGCACAACGAACGGAATAAATATCAATATAGGAAGCAATGCTGTCTCTGGGAACATAACAGTTACAGGAAGCAATCCAAGTGGAAACGGAGCCTCCTCTTCACTAGCAATTACAGTTAATCCTGTTCCTGCAACACCCATAATTACTCAAAACGGAAATACACTACTGTCAAATTCAAGCAACGGGAACCAATGGTATCTGCAATCGAGCGGCCCTTTAACTGATGCAACTTCAAGCGTTTTAAATCCAATACTTAGTGGGAATTATTATGTAGTTGTTGTAGAGAATGGTTGTGAATCAGCACCATCCAACAGTATTTATTTTGATATTACCGGAATTACCGAAAATGCTTCTAATCCTTTACAACTTAAAATATCACCTAATCCATTTAATGATAAAACAACAATTAGCTACACGATGGAAAAAACGGAAGATGTTGAAATCAGTATTATTGATATTACAGGAAAAATATTGATGCAATCTTTGCATCTAAAACAGGACAAGGGAGCACAAATTTTTACAATGGATGCAGCTTTGCTAAGTAGAGGTATCTATTTTATCAATATAAAAGCAGGAAATTTATTGCAAAAAGGGAAATTAATCAAATATTAAAGCTTATCC
>CAIUKU010000338.1 GCA_903899825.1 uncultured Bacteroidales bacterium
GCCATGCCTCCTTTCGCTTTTTATAATGGTTAGTAGTTGTCTGCAAATAATTAATTATCTTATTTAAACGAAGGAGGTTTTTTTATGCTCTTTCGTATTTTTTTATAAATATCGCTGCAAATATAAGCTCAAAAAAGGCTAATTTTACATGTTATTAACAGGAAAGGATGAAAAAAGGACGTAAGTTATCAACAACCAATATCAACTCATTCAGCACCGCGATAAGTAGAAATAAAGAAAAGTAAAAAAAAGGATGAAAAAAGTGACAAAATTATTCTTTATGTATTGATTATTAAATAACTTCGCAAGCTATTACAATGAAAAATATACAAAATGAAGCTAAAGCTAAATTATGTTGTTATTGATGATGATATACTTGCACACAAGGCTTTGGAAATTCTTGTTAGCAAATACGATTTTTTGGAGTGTGTTGGTTCCTGCTATGATGCATTTGCTGCTATTAGCTTACTTGCAGAAAAGAAACCCGATTTGCTTTTTCTTGATATCGAAATGCCGGGTATGACCGGAATGGAATTGTTAAGCATTATTGATAAATCAATAAAAGTAATTGTTACTTCTTGTTCTTCAAATTATGCCGTTGATACTTATCTTTATCCCAATATAGTTGGTTATTTGAAAAAGCCAATCAGAGATGCATTATTATGTAAAACCTTATCGAATGTTTTACATTTATCAAATACTAATGAAGCTGAAAAAAACGTACAAGCATCAGAAAAAAAAGCTCTTACATCTATAACTGTTAAAGGTTCAAAAGGCAATGAGGTAGTGTATTTAAGCGATGTAGTATTGTTCAAATCTGTTCGTAATTATATAGATGTGGTAAGAGATGATAATAAAACCTTTAAATACAATGCTTCATTAAAAAAAATAGCTTCATTATTGCCTCCCAACGATTTTGTAAGAATTAATAAAAGTATTATAATCTCAATCCATAAAATTAAAAACATAAGAGAGAATAAAGTTGAACTGATTGATAACAGGCTATTTACTATTGGAGATAATTATATAGAACATTTTAACAGCCAATATAAAGAACTGCAACATATATAACTCTATTTTTTTGAACTCAAAACCACAAATCAGAGGGTGAAATCAATAATTAAACTAATCTTTTGCAGATTTAAAGTTTATACATTTTTAGGTTTAATATATGACAATTAGTAAAAAAAAGCGCCACCATTATAGCAGCGCTTTTGCGTTTGGGTATAAAACATCATACGTTACTTAATGATGAGTTTCTTAACGGTATCATTCTCTTTGCCTGATATTTTTACTAAATAAATGCCTTTTTCAACTTTAGATAAATCTATATGGTTCATTTGTTTGGCGGTTGTGGTACGATAGATCTCTTGTCCCAGTAAATTATGAATTGTCAGAACTTTGGCTTCATTATTTATATTGTTTATTTTAATTACAACCTCTCCATTTGATGGATTTGGATATACAGTAAATATTTGCTCAGTGTTTTCCTGTATTCCTGTTGAAATATCAATTTTAACATCATCAATAAATGTTAACCATTGAACAGCCTTGCTGTAGGAATAAAATCCGAAAGTGTAATTTCCGGTAGTAGCAGGAGTTATTTTTTTAGTATATTGAACATAAGCAGGTATCCGCATATATTCATTTTTAAAAATCAGACCTGTATTCATGCTGGCTGAATCAGCAGCAGTTCCCCAATAAACAGCCAATTTCTCAGAGGTTGTATCCCCATTTTCAATATAGATAGGAGCCTTGTACCAGAAACTAAAGTCATAGGCAGTTCCGCCGTTTAAATGTACAGGAGGTGTAAACAACCAATCGTTGTTAGCACCCAACAGACTAAACATAATGTTCATGGCCTTTTGACCAGTATGAGCATTATCATTATAGGTAGCATTATTTGTAATTACATCCCAATATGAAGATTGCATTCCTCCGTTTTGAACACTCCATCCCAAAGGAACATCCGCATTATTTGAAGTTGGTGTTACACTTTCGAATCCTTCAGTCCATGGCAAATTGGTAATTGTAGGATCGGCCATTGTTGTAAAACTCCAGACAGGACAACTTACTGCATCACCCGTAGCATTGTAAGGCGTAACTTTCCAGTAATAAATAGTGTTATATGCAAGAGAAGTTGTAATAGTATAAGATGTTATATTTCCCAAATCCACATTATTGATAAGGTTAGTAGGGGGATTATTGGTTCCGACACTTATTCTATATGCTGTTGGATTCCCTCCGGTTGAAGTCCATTTTAAAACAGGTTTAGCGATAACATTCACACTATTGTTTATAGGAGCAACCACAGCTGCCGGGCCTGGTACTGTTGCAAGACTTCCCTGCCACGAAACATCATCCAGCCAGATACTTTGACTTGGTTTGTTTTGTGCATGTTTGAAAGCAATATAGGGTTTGGTATTAGTTGCATTAAACGCCATGGCATATTGTTGCATCGTATCGGCAAGTGTAAAAGTCTGAACGGGTACAAACGAAGCTCCATCGTATGGATTGTCCATTAAGCCGACTATTAGTTGTATCGTATTCGTATTTCCTATTGTTTTCGATGCCCAGAATTTTAATGAGTCGCTGGCAAAATTGCTAAGTCCCGGAGTGATTAAGATCAATGGAGAAATGGTATCGGTATTGTTATAAAACTTAACAACATTTGGTACAGAATGCGCATCATAGGAGGAATTTTTTACAACAACATCGTTTACGGTTTGATAAGGGTCTTTACTTCTTAGTTTGTTCCAATGTGATGGAATTGTGTTAACAGTTGTCGTTTCAAATGTTTCATAAAAATTAGGTAATAAGGCTAAAACAATTCCTGATAAAGCAATTGTATTAATACCAGTCCCATTGTTGTTAATGCTTAAATTATTATTATAACTACCCACAGTTGTAGCTGTAAATACAACAGTAGCTGTATCTGATGCACCGGGTAATATTGTCCCCGTGTATCCGCAACTAAATGGAGCAGCCACAGTAACACCTGAAATTACTAAATTACTGCTTCCAATATTGCCAATAACTACTTTCATTGTTGTAGTTCCATTCACATACAATTCATTAAAATTCAAAGCAGTTGCACTTAATGTCATTGTAGCTCCTGTTGGAATTGCCTCCACTCTAATATCATCTAGATAACACTCTTTTAAACTGGTTGTAACGCCTCTTTTATAACGCCATTGAAATTTTACATTGTTGCCTGCATAAGCAGTAAGATTTTGGAAACGTTGAACATAAGACGGCATTGCAACTACAGGTGACAATGTATCCAAAACTGTCCAGCTGGTTCCGCCATTGGTAGATATTTCTAAGAAAGTAGTATCTGTACCTGAAACGGCTGTACATTTCCACCAATAAGAAATACGATGATTCGCAGGAAGATTGAATCTTGGGGTACATAATGCAGATGATGTTGTAGTGGTTGAAGGACTTGCATAAGCAGCATTAGCACCTGTATGAATAATTGAACTTAGATGCCAGATAGCATTTGCTCCGGTTGCAGGATAAACCCAATCGGTAAAGGATGCATACCAACCAGGATAAAATACGGTTGAGTCTTCAAAACCCTGAATGTATGGAAAGGAAGCTATAATTAATTCTGTAGTAAATTTCCATAAAGGAGAATTTTCAGTTACAGCTCCATTTTTTGCTACAACCCTCCAAAAATATTTTGTTTTAGATGCCAATAAATTCGGAAGAGTATAATTATAAGTTCCGGCCGCAGCAACCGTGGCATTGTTGACAACTTTTACGCCGGTATTCAGGTTTAACACATTCAAAGAATCTGTTCCAAAATACAGATCATAATGAGTAGTATTTACGCCTAAATTGAATGATAATGCATTGCTTGCAGAAGCTTTATCCTGATTATCTGTAGGTATTGGAGTGTTAGGCGTAGCTGGTCCCGTACTTGCGTAATAAAAACGGACATTAGGCAAGGCACTTGGATAAGGATTTAAATAACCACTGGCTATTGGAAATGAAACATCGCTACCACTTGCTTTATTATTGCCGATGGTTGAAGTAGTTGCAGCAAAATTGCCATAAGGAGCTGTACCATTTCTGTTTTCGTAATGAACAATTAAATGATCTGTACCATTGTATGCAAATGGTGTTGAAAGCGTTATTTCTGTCCATCCGGTTGAAAAAGTGATACTACCATCATATACTAACGTATATCCGTTCGTAGTTGGATTCTCGTATGTTGCATCAGCAAAAACAGTTGATGAAGTATGTTTTAAATAAATCTTTTGGTTGGTAAATGTTTTTGGAGATGCATCGGTATAATAAAATGCAATTTTAGTAATGCTTTTTGCAGCACCAATGCTAGCCTGTGTATGCAACATGCTGCACCATGCGTATTTCCAGCTTCCATAAACAGGATATTGCGTAGATACAGTTCCCGTTCCGATTTCTACATAATTCTGAGCTTTTATGCCATTAATTGTGCTGAACAGCAAAAATGCCAATACAAGACTTTTGTGTAATAATTTGAATTTTGATAACATAGTGGATTAATTTATTTAATTGTTTATATTCTTTATTACTTAGACGCAATAAATGCACTTAAATTTTATAATTTATTTGCAAAAATCGCAATTTATAAGACAATGAACAACTTATAGGTGTTCGAATACGTGAATTCAAACAGCTTGGTGTAAATATGAAATAAAATTTCAATTATATTTGAATCATGAGAAGCAAGGTTTATGTTTAAAGATTAAGTAAGCATATGAATTCATTTAGTGTATTTCTTCAAATTTGACAGTTGTATTTTTCAGAAACTTGAGTAGTCTTTTCATTTTTATACCAAATACTACTTAATTTTCTTTTAAATTTGGCGATTCAAAAAAAGCAATTATGCCCAATCAAAAAAAAGCTTACTTCTTTGCTATTCTTGCAGTTATTTGCTGGTCTACAGTGGCAACAGCCTTTAAAATTGCATTAAAAAGTTGCGATTTTCTTCAATTGTTGTTTTTTTCGTCATTGGCTTCCAGTATAGTTTTATTTCTGATTTTGGTATTCCAGAGAAAACTATTCCTTATCCGTAATATGCGGCGCTCTTCTTTTATGCAATCCGTATTTCTTGGATTTTTGAATCCATTCCTGTATTATACCATTTTGTTTAAGGCTTATTCCATACTTCCTGCTCAGGAAGCCATGACGTTGAATTATACCTGGCCAGTGATGCTGGTTTTATTGGCAATACCTCTTTTAAAGCAAAGCTTGTCATTAAAAAGTATGCTGGCAGTTTTCATAAGTTTTACCGGTATTTTCATTATTTCCACCAAGGGGCATCCGATGGAATTCAATTTCAGCAATGCACTGGGTGATGGACTTGCCGTTGGAAGTTCAGTAATCTGGGCATTGTTCTGGATTTATAACGTAAAAGACAAAAAAGATGATGTGGTAAAATTGTTTTTAAACTTTTTATCAGGTTGTATATTTTCAGGGATATTGATGCTGTTGTTTTCCGATTTTTCTGAATTCAGTTTCACCGCATTGCCGGCTATAGTTTACATTGGGATTTTCGAAATGAGTGTGACTTTTGTTTTTTGGTTATCCGCTTTAAAATATACCAAAAGTGCTGATAAAGTAAGTCAGTTAATTTTCTTCTCCCCTTTTCTATCCTTGATTTTCATCCATTTTATAATTGGAGAAAACATTTCAGCTTCAACACTTATTGGATTGTTTTTTATTACATTAGGAATTATTATTCAGCAAAGTTCGTTGAAACTCTTTCAAAGAAAGCAAAAATAATTATCTTTGTAAATATTTATACAGCCATGAACATCTATCAATCCATCATTGACAATAAAAACAAGGGAAAAAAACAATTTGCTGTTTTAATTGACCCCGATAAACCTACTGAAAATGAATTGCTTCGCATTGCTGAATTATCGCTGACTGCAAATGTAGATTATTTTTTTGTAGGAGGTAGTTTACTTACCAACAATCATTTAGAAAACTGTATTCATATTTTAAAAAATAACACAGCCGTCCCGGTAGTTCTTTTTCCCGGGAATACGATGCAAATCAGTAAATATGCGGATGCTATTTTATTGCTTTCGCTGATTTCGGGAAGAAATGCAGAGATGCTGATTGGAAAACACGTTATTGCGGCACCTTATCTCAAAGAAAGTGGATTGGAAATTATACCTACTGCCTATATGTTAATTGAAAGTGGCAAAGCTACTACCGTTACTTATATGAGCAATACTTTTCCAATTCCGGCAGATAAAGAAGACATTGCGGCCTGCACAGCAATGGCCGGCGAAATGTTGGGATTAAAAATCATATACCTGGATGCAGGCAGTGGTGCTCTGAATCCGGTATCATCCAAAATGATTGAACAGGTCAGAAAACAAACAGTTTCACCTGTTATCACAGGAGGGGGTATAAAAACAGCCACAAAAGCCATTGAAAACTGCAAAGCCGGTGCCGATATTATTGTAGTGGGCAATGCCATTGAAAAATCAGCTGTTCTGATCAAAGAAATCGGAGATGCTGTCAGGGGATTTAGTAATTAGATTATTAAATGATTACCGGCTCATAGTAAATTTTAAAACAGGACTGTGGAATTTATTGATAAAACACTTAGTATATTAGTAGTATATCAATCCCTGATATTCATGCTTTTATTTGGTTTTTTTTATTTAAAAACCAATAACAAGCCTTTTAAAATACTGGGTATTTTTATGTTGTTCTCTTCCCTTTACTTTGGATTCAGCCTGTCTTACTATTATGCTAATTACAATATACTTACCTACACCTACTACCTCAGCTTACCTGTTGCACTTTCTTTTTTCCCTGTCTTTTATCTTTATATTCAATCCGTAACACATCGGAATTTTAATTTTAGCAACAAAGTGATTTTTCATTTTATCCCTGCTATCCTAATTTTAACTTTAAACCTTCCCTATTTATTCCTGTCATTCGAAGAAAAATACTGGTTTGTATCAGGCGGTTATGGACAAATTACTGATAATTCAATAATTATATATTTAAGAACCATCAACCGTTTAGGCGTTTTTGGAATTATCAACCTTCAATTACTGGTTTATATCCTACTTTCGGTATATTTTTACAAGCATTACAAATATGACATTGAAAACATTTTTTCTTACAAAGAAAATGTAGATCTAAAGTGGATAAAAGTTTTAATTGTTTTCTTTATACTATTGTTTATAATGATAGATTTTGTGCATTTTTTCAGTATTAAAACCAATGTCCCCAATCGGATGCTTTTCAATGCTTCAATGCTGGTATTCAATCTATTTATTTTTGCATATGGGTTGTTTCAGAAAAACATCTTTACAAAACCTGATTTGAAGGAAATTAAAAATCTTGTTTTTTTAACGGAAGCAAAAAAAGAAACTGCAGTGAATGATATTTTTACAGAAAAGGAAGATTTAACAATTCTGGAAGTTGAAGATGAAAAAACCAATTCAAAATATCAGAAATCTTCCTTAACTTTCGATCAAAAGACGCATATTATTGAAGCCCTTGACAAATACATGAAAAATAAGCCTTACTATTACAGCAACTTAACCATAGATGAAGTAGCCGAAGCATTGCAAACCAATTCAAAATACCTTTCGCAGGTAATCAACGAAAGCTATCAAAAAAACTTTTATACGTATATCAATGTTTTTCGCATCAACGATTCCATGGAAATGTTGCTTTCCAATCAGTTCGAAAATTATTCCATGGAGGGCATTGCCAAAACGGTAGGTTTTAATTCAAAATCTTCGTTTTATTCAGCATTTAAAAAATACACAGGATATACGCCAACAGCATTCAAAAAGAAAGAAGAATCAACTAAAATTTAAGATAAAAATCTTTAGTCAGGTATTTAAATTCTTCAGTATAAGATAAATCTTCATTCAAAATACAAAGTGAATCCTCTTTTAAATCAGTTTTCAATTTACTGAATTCCATCAACAAACGATAAGGTGGCAGGCCTTTTTTTGAAATTACGCCTGTTTGATAGTTACAGAAAACACCGTTTAATTCAGCAATAAGTTTGAACGAAATGCTTTCACTAACAGGTAAAATAACACAAACTTTCCCTTTTGGTGATAAGTGTTTTGAGATCCCTTTCATCAGATCTTCAAAAGATAGCGTATCAGTATGTCTTGCAAGATTTCTGTACACATCCTCACTTTTCAGCGCTTCAATAAAAAAAGGTGGATTGCTGACAATTAAGTCATACGTTTTGGTATTGCAAACTGAAAAATCCTGAAAAGAGGTGTGATAAATTTTCATTTTGTTTTTCCAGGGAGATTTTTCAAAATTCCGTGCGGCCTGTTGAGCTGAACTTTTATCTATTTCAACAGCATCCACAAAAGCATTGCTTCGCTGAGCCAACATTAAAGCAATAATTCCTGAACCGCTACCAATATCCAAAATATGTTCAGCATTTTCGATATTGCTCCAGGAACCCAATAAAACAGCATCTGTGCCGATTTTCATTGTTGATTGATCATCGTCAACAGCAAATTGTTTAAATTGAAATGCTTTTCCCATTATTCCAGGTACAAGTCTATCAGACCATCAGGAGCTTGTATGCTGATTTGTTTGTTTTTACGGTCAACGTTTTTGATAATATCATCGGCTACCGGAATGAGTATTTCTTTAGCATTGTTATTTAAAACCTGTAATATGGGTTGCGCCGGATGATCCATTATTTTGTCTATTTTGCCGATACTTCCCTTAATTTTGTCAATGACTTCAAATCCTATTACTTCGTGGAAATAAAATTTATTGCCTTTTAATTTAGGCAAGCGTTGCAAAGGTAAATACAGTTCTTTTTTGATCAGCAACAACGCTTCATCCGGCTTAACATCCTCCAGCTTTATATAAGCATTGTTATTGTTCAAACGTAAAGATTCAATCAAATAAGGAACCAGTCCCGATTCCAGCTCTATCAGTACTGAATCCAGATTTTCATAATAAGTCGGATCATCCACGTCAAAATAACAGACCAATTCTCCTTTATATCCAAATGGTTTGGTGATAATTCCTAAATAAAAACAATCTTCTTTCTTCATGTTGGGTATTAGTTATTGGTTATTGGGTATTGGGTATTGGTTATTAGGTTATTAGGTTATTGGGTTATTAGGTATTGGTTATTAGTTATTGGTTATTGGTTATTGGTATTGGATGGTTAAGTGTTAGGATTATCTTTTCATAAAACTTAAAACTTTATTCAACTTAAAACTATTTTATACTTTTTACTTTCTACTTTAACCTTTTTACTTTATCCTTTATCCTTTTTCCTTTATTCCCCTTTCGGACAGGTATTCGGCTTTCGGCTGAACCATCGTTTCAGGAAACAGGGTTTTTTGACATAGGATTTTTTATCTGATTTGGCTTTGTTGGCCTTCATATTGTTTTTGGTTTTGGCGCTCTGGTTTTTGAGGTGGCGCTCCTTGCCTTCCTCATACATTTTATTGGCTTCTTTGTCTTTTTCCTCCCGTTGCTTTTCCACCTGGTGCTGGCGACTGGCAGCTGAATTGCTCCTGCAGCCTCCCCAGCACAATGGCAATGCTACCAATAAGATGATCATTATTTTTTTTCCCATGCCTTCTGCCTTTTGTTTTTTATATAACTGCTCCGACTGCAAATATAAAAAAAATAGAAGTATGCCAGTATTAAATTGAATTTTTTATTGGGCAGTTAAAGTAAATCAGAATAATTTATGATGACATTTATTATAGAACTAAGATTCTTCAAATTTATTCATATGAAACGTCGATCCCTGAAGGAAAACGCTGATTTAAACGCTTGCCCGACGGCAGTCAGGGATGTTAAACATCCACTCATCAGAAACATAAAAAAGCCATATATGCAAGGCTATGTTTATGATGCCACAAAGGCAGTAAGCCGTTAAGCTATATTAAATAAGAAGGTTCAAATTTCGAATTTGCCAGCCTTATTTTAAACAAAGACAGAGGCATCATTGGTGTAAAGAGCGATGGTGTTGATACCAGACGAACCGTCTCGCTTAAGGAAAGATGGTGTGAGGGGCTCTCCCTGTCAGCTAATTACTGGCAGGGCAGTCCACTCGATTGTGGGCATGGTTTGTGTTTTTTTTACGAATCTCTACTGATATAGAAAAGTCAGGACATAATTTGCAAAATTTACTGGTTGTTGATACATCAAACCATGGCCGGATTCCGGCACTTTAATCAATGTAGATGAGCTGATTGCCTTGGCAAGCACAAATGGATTCTGACTGGGAACTACCTTATCCTTGTCTCCGCAGATTACCAGAACAGGCATCTTAAGGTTATTCAGGCGCCCGGCTGAACCTCCACCCGGTGTTAGCCATTGCTGTATGGCAAGGTATTGCATGCCAATGGTTTCATAGTTATAGGGTTCTGTTGCATCCGGCAGAAATGTCCAGGGTTGGGGATGCGCTGCCAGCCATTCGTCTGGAAAAAGTAAACTAAGGCGCTCCATTGGCGTAGCTGCCGGATTTTCAAGAATGTTAATAACCTCCTGAGAGGGATTGACAACGAGGGTATCTCCGCAATTGGTTGCATAAAGTACCAGCTTATTCACTTTCCCGGGATAATTAATTGCAAACATCTGAGCA